>CACYPI010000003.1 GCA_902776275.1 uncultured Aeromonadales bacterium | reverse complement strand
AAGTGAATCACATTGGTGGTCAGCAAGAGGAACCCGCCGAAGATCTCCCAAGAGATCGGTAGGAATCCCCTCTCTTTAGAGAGGGGAGGATGTCAATGGTTGAGGCTGTTTCCTATGCCGCCTAGCCCTGCGGAGCTTCCTTGAGCCCTGGCAGGGGGGCGCCATCCTCAAGCATCGAGGCTGGGAACTCCCAGGCGCTGGCCCCGCCCTCATCGAACACAGCGTAGCTGAACTTCCCGCCCCAGCAGCCCAGGCACAGCAGCCTTGAGCCTTCAAAGAGCGAGTCCCTCGTGTCGCCGAAGCGGTGGAAGTGGCCGTGGATGATGGTCTTGACGCCGTAGCGGTGCATGAGCACGCTCGCGCAGGTGCCAACGAGCCCGTAGCGCTCGGGGGCGCTGTCGCGCATCGGATCGGCGTTCCTGCTCTTGCTCCTGATGGCAAGCCCGATGCGCTCGCGGATGGAGTAGGACAGCGACAGGAAGAGGAAGCGGGCGATGCGGTTGCGCCCCAGCGCGCGGAAGCGCTGGAAGCTCTTGTCGTTGCTGCACAGCTCGTCGCCGTGGATGAGCAGGGCCGAGCCATGGCGGGCGTTGAGCACCTCGTACTCTGGCAGGAGCCGCATCGAGAAGAAGCGGGCGTCGCGCTCCCCCATCAGGAAGTCGCGGTTTCCCGCCATGAACTCGCAGGAGATCCCGCGCGAGGAAAGCGGCCTCAGCATTTCAGAGAGTCCTGATGCAACAGGATCCTTGGGGTTCAGGCCCACGTAGAAGTCGAAGAGGTCGCCTGCGATGATGAGGCGCGCCCCGTCGGGGACGCGCGAGAGGAAGAGCCTGAGCAGGCGCGGAAGCTGGCCGTCCCTCGACGAAAGGTGGATGTCGGAGATGATGACGGCCTTGCGCATGGGATCAGTCCTCGATCACCGCCTCCTTGATCACGACGGTCTCGACAGGCACGTCGTCGTACCAGCCTGAGCGGTGGGTGCGGACCTTCTCGATCTTCTTGACCACGTCCATGCCGTCCACGACCTTGCCGAAGACCGCGTAGCCCCAGCCGTCGACGGTCTTGGAGCGGAAGTTCAGGAAGGAGTTGTCCACGGTGTTGATGAAGAACTGGGCGGTCGCCGAGTGCGGATCCTGGGTCCTGGCCATCGCGATCGAGCCCGGCTCGTTGCGCAGGCCGTTGTCGGCCTCGTTGGCGATCGGCGCGTCGGTTTCCTTCTGCTCCATCTGCTCGGTGAAGCCGCCGCCCTGGATCATGAAGCCGGGGATGACGCGGTGGAAAATGGTGCCGTTGTAAAAGCCCTTCTTCACGTAGTTTTCGAAGTTGGAGCAGGTGGTGGGCGCCTTCTCCGGGTTGAGTTCAATCTTGATGTCGCCGAGGTTGGTCTTGAGGATGATCATTGGGAATGCTCCTTGGAGTGGAAGATGGCGCGCGTGCGGCCGCGCGGCTGTTTTGGGCTATACTTTTTTCTTCAGATATTAGAGAAGATGACGGCCATGCTCAGAATACACAACACATTAACCAAGACCAAAGAGATCTTCAAGCCGATCCACGAGGGAAAGATCGGGATGTACGTATGCGGAGTGACCGTGTACGACCTGTGCCACATCGGGCATGCGCGCACGTTCGTCAACTTCGACGTCATCGTCAGGTACCTGCGCCACCGCGGCTACGACGTGACCTACGTCCGCAACATCACCGACATCGACGACAAGATCATCCGCCGCGCCAACGAGCGCGGGGTGAGCGCCAAGGCTCTGGCCGAGGAGTTCATCGCCGAGATGCACAAGGATTTCGACGCGCTGAACATCCTGCGCCCGGACATCGAGCCGCGCGCCACCGAGAACATCGAGGGGATCATCGACCTCACCAAGAAGCTCGTCGACGGCGGCCACGCCTATGTCGCCGACAACGGCGACGTGGTCTTCAAGATAGACTCGTTCCCGGAGTACGGCGCGCTGTCAGGCCAGAAGCTCGACGAGCTTGAGGCGGGCGCGCGCGTCGAGATCGAGAAGACCAAGCACAACCCCTACGACTTCGTGCTCTGGAAGATGAGCAAGCCCGGCGAGCCTTCCTGGCCTTCGCCCTGGGGCGAGGGCCGCCCGGGGTGGCACATCGAGTGCTCGGCGATGAACAGCCGCTACCTGGGCACCCACTTTGACATCCACGGCGGCGGATCTGACCTCATCTTCCCGCACCACGAGAACGAGATAGCCCAGAGCTGCTGCGCGTTCCACACGCACTACGTGAACTACTGGATGCACTCGGGCATGGTGATGATCAACGAGCAGAAGATGTCCAAGTCCCTGCACAACTTCTTCACCATCCGCGACGTGCTCAAGCAGTACGACGCCGAGACCGTGAGGTTTTTCCTGATGTCCTGCCAGTACCGCGGGCAGCTCAACTACAGCCAGGAGAACCTCGGCATGGCGCGCGCGTCGCTCTCAAGGCTCTACACAGCGCTGCGCAGCGCCCCGGGCGCCGTTGCGGCCACCGGCGAGGACGAATTCACCAAGCGCTTTGACGAGGCAATGGACGACGACTTCAACACCCCGGCGGCGCTGGCGGTGCTGTTCGATCTGGCAAAGCGCGTGAACACCGCAGGCGGCGATGAGAAGCTGGCGCTTGCTGGCAGGCTGCTGCAGCTAGGCTCGGTGCTTGGGATCCTCTATCAGAATCCCGAGGACTTCCTAAAGGGAGCCGCCGGCGGCGATGCAGGCGACGACGTTGAGATCGAGGCTCTCGTCAAGGAGCGCAACGAGGCGCGCAAGGCGCGCGACTTCAAGCGCGCCGACGCCGCGCGCGACAAGCTCCGCGCGATGGGAGTCGAGCTTGAGGACGGCCCTTCGGGGACCATCTGGAGGCGTGCCTGAAGGCCTCCGATTGAACTTGCCGGGGCGCCATGCTGGCGCCCCGTCTCATGACAGACGGGAGGGTGCGCATGTACCTTCAGCAGGCCGAGATCCGCAACTACCGCGGCATCAGGCACCTCAAGATAGACTTCGAGGAGGGCGGGACGGTCCTCATCGGCGAGAACACCTGGGGCAAGTCGTCGCTGTTGCGCGCGCTCTGGGTGGCGCTCGGCCGCGGCGAGGATCTGTGCAGGTTCTCCCGCGAGGATCTCTACGAGCCGGTGCCCATCCTGGGCGAGGACAGCGCCCCGCTCTTGGAAGGCGACGGCGATGATGCCAAGTCCCAGGACAAGGCTGCCGCGCCTTCCGCGCACGGCAGGCCCCGGCTTTCTGAGTTCATGAGGAGGCGCCGCACCCGCCGCAGCCGCGCGCTCGAGGATCTCAAGGAGCGCAGCCGCGCCGATCCGGCGCTGCAGGGCGAGTACGAGATCCAAAGCGCCGACACCTACCGCGCCAGCGCCGGCAAGATCCAGTTCGACTTCATCTTCGCGGAAGGGGCGGGGGCCAACGGCCCGCTGGACATCCCCGAGCTCAAGCGCTTCTGGAACTACGGCACCGACGGCGTGTACCGCCTGCACTGGAGGATCGCAGCTCAAGACGAGGTCGGGGAGTTCCTGACGCGCCACAGCATGATCTGCCGCGGCGGGAGCGCCACGCAGGAGGAGATGGAGGCGGCTGCGCGCTATGTCATAAGGCTCTGCCCGGTTCTGCGCATCCGCGACCACCGCATGCTCTCCTACTCGAAGACCGACACCCAGAGGGTGGGCGCGGTCACCGGAGGGGACTTCCAGAACGTCGAGGACTACATCGAGAACGGGCCCTCGCTCACAGGCAGCGAGATGAAGCGGCTCCTGGGGGAGATCGAGTGGGGCACCAAGCGCTACCTCGCAAGCTACTCAGGTCCTGAGATCACCGAGGACGAAAACCACGGTAGCAGGATGATCGTTTCAAACCCGGTCACGCTCGAGACGCTCTCGAACATCCGCGACACCATCAACCGCCCAGGCGTGAACAAGGCCAAGATGCTCACGGCGCTGCTCGCAGGCGTGGTCGTCTATTCAAAGGGGGACCGCACCATCGAGAAGAACGCCTCGCCGATCCTCATCTTCGAGGACATCGAGGCCCGCTTCCACCCCTCGATGCTGCTCTCGCTGTGGTCGATCATCGACTCGGTGCGCATCCAGAAGATCGTCACGACTAACTCAAGCGATCTGGTCTCGGCCGTACCGCTCACCTCGATAAGGCGCCTCTACCGCCCCTTCTACGACACGCGCAGCTACAAGGTGTCGGAGGACTCGCTCTCGGCTGATGACGAGCGGCGCATCGCCTTCCACCTGCGCATCAACCGCCCGACGAGCTTCTTTGCAAGGACCTGGCTCTTAGTCGAGGGCGAGACAGAGATCTGGATCCTCATGCAGGTCGCCGCGCTCTTAGGCGTGAGCCTGCCCTGCAAGGGCATAAGGCCCATCGAGTTCGCCCAGTGCGGGCTCACCCCGATCCTCAAGATCGCAAGGCAGCTTGGGATCGCCTGCCATGTGCTCACCGACGGCGACGAGGCCGGGCGCAAGTACTTCGAGACTGTGCAGCGCTTCTGCGGCGGAGCCAGCACCGAGCGTTACGTGACGATGCTGCCGAGCGTGGACATCGAGCACTTCCTCTACCACAACGGATACGACTTCGTGTACAAGGACGCCTCGGGGGTGAGGGGAGGCCAGAGGTGGGGGCTGACTGCGGACCGCTTCATCGATCTTGCGATCAGGCGCCGCGGCAAGCCAGGGCTTGCCGTGGCGGTCATAGAGCAGATGCAGCGCCGCGGCCCCGACGGGGTGCCGCCGCTCTTTCGCGACCTCATAAGGGGAGCCTGCGAGCTCAGCCGCGGCGACTACATCTGACGAAGCGGGGGCGCATCGCCCCCGCATCCTTTGAAAGCCCTCCTGGGACTATTCGATGTTCTGCACCTGCTCGCGCATCTGCTCTATGAGGACCTTGAGGTCCACGCAGATCTTGGTGAGCTCGAGCGAACAGGACTTCGAGGACATAGTGTTGGCCTCGCGGTTGAACTCCTGCATCAGGAAGTCGAGCTTCTTGCCGCACAGGCCGCCTGCCTTGAGGATCGACCGCGCCGAGGCCACGTGCGAGCGCAGGCGGTCGTACTCCTCCTGGATGTCCGCGCGCATGCTCGCGGCGAGCACCTCTTGCTCAAGCCTGCCCGGGTCGAGCTTGTCTGAAAAAAGCTCCGAGACCCGCTTCTCCAAAGCCTGCCGCATGTCCGCGGTGAGGCTGTCCGCCATGCCCTCGACCTTGTCCAAAAGCGCAGAAATCCGATCAAGCCGATCCAAAAGAGCAGTGCAGAGCCTTGCGCCTTCCTCCTCCCGGGTGCGCACGAGGCCTGAGAGGGCATCCATGAAGGCCTTGGAAAATGCGTCCTCGAGCTCCTTCTCTGAAGGCCCGCCTGCCGAGGCGACCCCCGGGAAGGAGAGTACTTCGACCGCGCTCACCGTGGCGGAAGGATCGAGCCTCCTCACCTCGGAGACGGCCTCCATCACCGCCTTCAGGCGGGCGTGGTCGACCGTGACCGCGTCTCCTTCGCCGGCGATCCTCGCCGTGCACTCGACGCGCCCGCGCTCCGCCTTGCCCTTGAGCAGGCCGCGCAGCGCGCCTTCCAAGAACAGGATCCCCTCGTCCGAGTCGTACTTGAAGTCGAGGAAGCGGCTGTTGACGGAGCGCAGCTGCACCGCGGCTGAAAATCCCTTGCCCTGGGCGCTTCCGTGCCCGCTTCCGGTCATGCTCCTGATCTGTCCCATTGAAAGCCTCCAAACGCTAGGGATCACAAATATAGCATCAGGCCAGGGAGCCCATTCGCGGCAGGGCGCGCCTGATCCCTGATAGAATAGCCGGCGGATTTTCAAGCGAGGTGCCATGATGCAGGATTACAGACGCAGATTCATAGAGCTTGCGCTACAGCGCGGCGTGCTCAAGTTCGGGAGCTTCGTGCTCAAGTCGGGCCGCACCAGCCCCTACTTCTTCAACGCCGGCGGCTTCTGCACCGGCGCCGATCTTGACGTGCTCGGCGCGTGCTACGCCCGTGCCCTCATCGACAGCGGCATCGAGTACGACGTGCTATTCGGGCCTGCGTACAAGGGGATCCCACTGTGCTGCGCCACCGCGATGGCCCTGCACAGCGGGCACGGGATCAACAGGCCCTGGTGCTTCAACCGCAAGGAGAAGAAGGATCACGGCGAAGGTGGCAACCTGGTCGGCGCCCCCCTCAAGGGCAGGGTGATGCTGGTCGATGACGTCATAACCGCAGGCACCGCGATCCGCGAGTCAGCCGGGATCATCAAGGTCGCCGGCGCCGACTTCTGCGGCGCCATCATTGCGCTGGATCGCATGGAGAAGGGACGCGGGGAGAAGAGCGCCATCGCCGAGGCCGAGGAGGAGCTTGGGATCAAGGTCGCCTCCATAGTCTCGTTTGCCGATCTGCTCGAGTACATCAAGAAGGATCCGGAACTGAACTCCCATATCCCGGCGATGGAGAAGTACCGCGCCGACTACGGGGTCTGATCCATCCTCGTAAAAGCGCAAGGCCCGGGACAGCGTTCTGCCCCGGGCCTTGCGATCTGGCGCCTCAGTCCTTCCCGCCGCCTGGGACATCGCTTATCTTCCCAGACGAGAGCGCGGCTTTCATGCTGTAGGCGCAGCCGCAGTAGCGCTGGTTGTAGAAGCCTATCTCCCGCACGAGCTCATAGCGCCTGCCCACAAGCCCCTCCTTCCTCCAGTCGAAGTCCCAGTAGGCGCTGCCGGGGACGGCCTTTGCCGCAGCGTATCCTGCCGCGTCGACCTGGGGCTTGCTCTTCCAGCGCGAGGTGGCAAGCGTAGTGGTGAAGAGCGCAATGCCGCGCGAGAGGGCAAAGCGCGCGGTTGCCTCCAGCCTCATCTCAAAGCACATGCTGCAGCGCCTGCCGCGCTCAGGCTCGTCCTCAAGGCCCTTGGCCTTCGCAAGCCATTTTTCAGGCTCGTAGTCGCCCTCGACCGCCTCAAGCCCCAAGAGATCGCAAAGGCGCTTCCACTCGTCGCGCCTTGTATCGTACTCGGCCCTAGGGTGGATGTTGGGGTTGAAGAAGAAGACCACGGGCCTGATGCCGTTTTGCACCAGGCACTCGAGCACTGCGGTGGAGCAGGGGGCGCAGCAGCTGTGGAGCACCACCGAGCCGAAGCCCTCGGGCAGCTTGAGATCGTCCTTCGGGGAGGACCTCCCGTAGCCGCAGGGGAGAGTGAAGTTGAAATCCATGTTGTGAGCCTTGTCCGGGCGCGTGTTCCCGGCGGCCATTACTCTACAGCATCCTGGCGGGCGTTGGTTCCGGCCCATGGAAGAAAGCGTCGCAGTTTCACTAACTCAGATGATGGGATAAAATTCTATGACTTTTTACATGGATTTAACCTGACAAGGCCGCCAGAAGAGCGGCCGTCTGGGATCGATCAAAGATGAACTCGTCGTTCGTGAGAACCTTCATAGCAGCCGCCATCGTCGTCGGGGCGGTGGCCTTCGGCGTGTTCGAGTACGCAACCGAGCCCTCGGCCCGCGTGTTCGTGCCGGCGATCGCCGGAATCGTCGCCTGCTCGAGCGCCGTGCTCGTGTGGGACTTCTTCGGCTTAAGCCGCAAGGTCTTCCTCTTCTTCGTGTTCCTCGCCGCGCTCTACGCCTCCGTCCCCTTCATCAGGCTGTGCATCGGCTCGGAGCTGCGCCCCTCGGAGTTCCTCGTCGCCATCGAGGCCGCCTGCGCCTCCTTCGTTCCGCTGCTTTTCCTCTGGTACCTCTCGGGCCAGGCGCGCAACTACATCGTGCGCGGCGTGGCGCGCGCGCTTGCGTTGCTGGTCGCCATCGCGCTCATCCTCTTCCCTGGCTCGGTATGGGCCTATTTCATCGCGATGCGCCAGCTGCTGACCTCGGACATCATCCTGGCGATGGCGCAGACCAACGGCGACGAGTCGCTCGAGTACGTGCAGGCCCACGGCAACATCTGGTGGATCGCGGCCTTCGTCTTCACGCTCTTTCTCGTGGCCTTCTACCTGATGCTCCTGGCAAAGGCCGGGGTCAACCGCGCCAGGCATTTCCGCGGGCGCTTCACCGCAGGCGTCTTCCTCTTCGTGGTCAGCATCTACGATCTCGTGAACGTCGTGCCCCAGGTGCCTTACATCGCCACCTCGGTGCTCAAGGTCACCGGGGTGCAGCTGCGTGAGTTCGAGAACTACTCGCGCCGCGCCAGCGAGCGCGAAAAGATGCTAGCCTCGCTGCCGCCCATCAGCGCCGACAGCCGCCATCAAGGCATCTATGTGCTGGTGCTGGGCGAGTCGGAGAACCGCGACCACATGCAGTGCTACGGATATGGCAGGGAGACCACCCCCTACATGGAGAAGCTGCTTGATGATCCTGATACGGTGTTCTTTGAGAAGCCCTACTCGAGTTTTCCGCAGACCGTCCCGGCGCTCACCTATGCGCTAAGTGGCAAGAACCAGTACAACGGCGCCCCGCTCACCGACTCCTTCTCCATAATCGAGATAGCCCGTAGGGCCGGCTTCGACGTCTGGTGGATCTCCAACCAGCGCAAGTTCGGGGTCTACGAGACCCCGATCTCGGTGATCTCCTCAAGCGCCAGCCACGAGATCTGGCTGAACAACACCGCCAAGATGTACAGCCTCTTCTACGACGAGGATCTCGTCGACCGCATCCCCTCGTTCAGCCCGAGCTCGAGCAAGAACGTCCTGGTGATCATCCACCTGATGGGAAGCCACGAGCGCTACAACGAGCGCACCCCTGACAGCGCCAAGGTCTTCCACGGCTCGCCCGACCAGCGCACCGACTGGTACGACGACACCATCCTCTACACCGACAATAACTTGAAGCGCATCTGCGAGAAGTTCGAGGCGCAGCCCGGCTTCCGCGCCCTCGTCTACATGTCCGACCACGGCGAGGACGTGACCGAGCAGTTCGACCACAACCCCGCTAAGTTCACCTTCCCGATGGTGAGGATCCCGCTGATGGTCAAGCTCTCGGAGAGCTACTCCCGCGACAACCCGGAGACGCTCAAGGCGCTCAGGGCCAACTCATCGCGCGTCTGGACCAACGACCTGACATTCGACCTCATGTGCGGCCTCATGGGCTTCAACTCGGTTGCGCAGTATGAAAAAGGCTTTGACATCTCATCAAAGCACTACTCGCTTACGGAGAGGAAGGCTGTGACCATGCACGGCTCCTTCCTCGCATCCGAGGATCCCCAGTTCCCTGGACGGACTGTGCAGGCTGGGTCAAAAGGCGTGGGTCCTGTGCTGCGCTGAAGTGCGGCACGCGGCATGAAAATCCCGATCCGGCGCTTGCATCCTGCGATGTCAAGCGTATAATTACGGCACGTTTTGCCGGCCCCCTTGGTTGGGCGGTTTTCGGCAAGCCAGCCCTACTGCCTGAAAGGGTATGCGGCTGAGGAACTCCCCATGATTTTTGGGGAACAGTAGCAATCGCAGCACTTCCTCCTGTTTTTTAAGAAAAAGGAAACAGGAAGGCAGGTGTCTGTATGTTCTTTTATGGAGTCTGCCATGCAGAATCAGAGAATCAGGATCCGTCTCAAAGCTTACGACCACAGGTTAATCGACCACTCGACCGCAGAGATCGTCGAGACCGCAAAGCGCACTGGCGCCCAGGTCCGCGGACCGATCCCGCTCCCCACCCGCAAGGAGCGCTACACCGTGCTCATCTCCCCGCATATGAACAAGGATGCGCGTGACCAGTACGAGATCCGTACTCACAAGCGCCTCGTCGATATCGTGGAGCCGACCGAGAAGACCGTTGACGCACTCATGCGCCTCGACCTCGCCGCCGGTGTGGATGTTCAGATCAGCCTTCGCTAATTGAGAGGGGAATAACAAATGTCAATCGGTTTAGTAGGCCGCAAGCTTGGCATGACCCGCGTGTTCAACGAGAACGGCCAGTCTGTTCCCGTCACCGTCATCCAGGTCGAGGCTAACCGCGTCACCCAGGTCAAGAATGTGGAAACCGACGGCTACAACGCCATCCAGGTCACCACCGGCACCCGCAAGGCCAGCCGCATCAACAAGCCCGAGGCCGGCCATTTCGCCAAGTCCAAGGTCGAGGCAGGCCGCGGCCTCTGGGAGTTCCGCCTCTCCGAGGAGGAGCTCGCCTCCTACCCTGTGGGCACTGAGATCAAGGTCGACGCGTTCAAGGACGTGAAGAAGGTGGACGTCACCGGACGCAGCAAGGGCAAAGGCACCGCCGGCACCATCAAGCGCTACAACTTCCTCCACCAGGACTTCACCCACGGCAACTCGCGCTCCCACCGCGTTCCTGGCTCCACTGGCCAGAACCAGACCCCGGGCCGCGTGTTCAAGGGCAAGAAGATGGTCGGGCACATGGGCGACGAGAGGGTCACCGTTCTGGATCTCGAGCTTGTCCGCATTGATTCCGCCCGCAATCTGCTCCTCGTCAAGGGTGCCGTTCCCGGCGCCAACAACGGGGATCTGATCGTAAGGCCGAGTGTCAAAGCTTAACCTGAGGTAAACAAGATCATGGAATTAAAGATGATTGGCGCTGACAAGCCTCTGGAAGTGTCAGAAAACACCTTCGGCCGCGAGTTCAACGAGCCTCTGGTCCACCAGGTCGTGGTTTCGTACCTGGCCTGCGCCCGCGCCGGCACCAAGGCCCAGAAGACCCGTTCCGAGGTCTCCGGCGGCGGCCGCAAGCCGTTCCGCCAGAAGGGCACCGGCCGCGCTCGCGCCGGTTCCACCCGCTCCCCTCTGTGGAGGGCAGGCGGCACCATTTTCGCCGCGAAGCCGCAGGACTGGACCCAGAAGGTCAACCGCAAGATGTACCGCGTCGCGATGCGCAGCATTCTCTCCGAGCTGGTCCGCCAGGGCCGTCTGCTCGTGGTCGATGACTTCAAGCTCGCCGACTGCAAGACCAAGTCGATGGTCGCCAAGCTCAAGGAGCTTGAGCTCAAGCAGGCCCTGATCGTCACCGGAGAGTTCGACCAGAACGTCTTCCTGGCCGCCCGCAACCTCTACAAGGTCGATGTCTGCCAGCCCGGCACCGCCGGCTTCAACCCCGTTAGCCTGATCGGCCACGAGAAGGTCGTCATGACCACCGCCGCCGTCAAGAAGGTCGAGGAGCTCCTGAAATGATTACTGACTCCCGCATTTACAAGGTGATCATCGCCCCGATCACCACCGAGAAGAGCAACGCCGCGATGACGCAGCGCAACACGGTTGTGTTCAAGGTCGCCCTCAATGCGACCAAGGACGAGATCAAGGCCGCCGCGAAGAAGATCCTCAACGTTGAGCAGGTCAAGAGCGTTCGCACCCTGATCGTGAAGGGCAAGACCCGCCGCACCGTCCATGGCATCGGCAGGCGCTCCGACTGGAAGAAGGCCTACGTCACCCTTCCTGAAGGCATTAAGATCCCTGACACCACTGCTCTTGAGCAGTCTGCTGAAAAGGAGAGCAAATAATGGCTATCATCAAGGCTAAGCCGACCTCCCCGGCACGTCGCCACGTTGTCCAGGTCAAGACCCCTGGCCTCTGGAAGGGCGGCCCTTTCGCTCGCCTGACCGTTGAGAAGCGCAAGACCGGCGGCCGCGACAACTACGGCCACATTTCTACCCGCCATATCGGCGGCGGCCACAAGCAGCGCTATCGCATCATCGACTTCAAGCGCAACAAGGATGGCATCGAGGCCGTTGTCGAGCGCATCGAGTATGATCCCAACCGCTCGTCCCACATCGCCCTCGTCCTCTACAAGGACGGCGTGCGCCAGTACATCCTCGCCCCCAAGGGCCTGAAGGTCGGCGACAAGATCATCTCCGGCCCTGACGCCCCCATCGCTGTCGGCAACGCCCTGCCCCTGGAGAACATCCCCCTGGGCACCGTCGTCCACGGCGTCGAGCTCATCCCGGGCAATGGCGCGCTGTTCGCCCGCTCTGCAGGCGCCTACTGCGAAGTCCTGGCCCGCGAAGGCGCTTACGTGACCCTCCGCATGCGTTCTGGCGAAATGCGCCGCGTTCCGGCTGCCTGCCGCGCCACCATCGGCGAAGTCGGCAATGGCGAGCACATGCTCGAGCAGCTGGGCAAGGCCGGCGCCAAGCGCTGGCGCGGCATCCGCCCGACCGTCCGCGGCATGTCGATGAACCCTATCGACCACCCGCATGGCGGTGGCGAAGGCCGCAACAAGGGCATCCAGCCGCGTTCACCGTGGGGAACTCCTTGCAAGGGCTTCAAGACCCGCAAGAACAAGCGTACTGAGAAGTACATTGTCCACCACCGTTAACTCTTTCGTGAGGATATAAGATGTCACGTTCTCTGAAGAAAGGACCTTTCATTGACGAGTCCTTACTGAAGAAGGTTCAGGCGGCCCAGCAGTCGGGCGACAAGAAGCCCATCAAGACCTGGTCCCGCCGCTCCGTGGTTATCCCGCAGATGATCGGCATGACCATCGCGGTGCACAACGGCCACCAGCACGTGCCGGTGTTCATCACCGAGGACATGATCGGCCACAAGCTCGGCGAGTTTGCTCCGACCCGCACGTTCCACGGCCACGCGCTGTCGGCCGGCGACGCAACTGCTGCCGCTCCTGCTGCAGCACCCGCCCCTGCAGCCGCGCCTGCCAAATAGGAGTTTGAAGAATGCAAGAAGTTAAAGCAGTACAGCGTTATGCCCGTTCTTCTGCCCAGAAGACCCGCCTTGTGGCCGACCAGGTCAGGGGCATGCCGGTGCAGAAGGCACTCGACCTCCTCCAGTTCAGCCCCCGCAAGGCTGCTGGCCTGATCAGGAAGGTTGTGATGTCGGCCGTCGCCAACGCCGTCAACAACGAGAGCCTCGACCCCGATACCCTGTTCATCTCCAAGATCATGGTTGACGAAGGCCCTTCCCTCAAGCGCATCATGCCGCGTGCCAAGGGCCGCGCTGACCGCATCGTGAAGCGCACTTCGCACATCACCGTGTGCGTGGCGAACAAGGAATAAGGTACAGGAGCAATCATGGGCCAGAAAATCAATCCCAATGGAATAAGGCTCGGCATCACCAAGCCGTACATTTCCACCTGGTACGCCAACAGCAAGGTTTACCCTGTCAACGTCAAGAGCGACATCGACGTGCGCAAGTTCCTGTCCAAGGAGCTTGAGAACGCCTCCGTGTCCAAGATCCTGATCGAGCGTCCCGCCAAGAGCATCCGCGTGACGATCTGCACTGCCCGTCCGGGCATCGTGATTGGCAAGAAGGGCGAGGATGTCGAGAGGCTGCGCAAGCAGATCGCCAAGATCGCCGGGGTTCCCGCCCAGGTGAACATCAGCGAGATCCGCAAGCCTGACCTCGACGCCAAGCTGGTTGCCGACTCCATCGCGCAGCAGCTCGTCCGCCGCGTCATGTTCCGCCGCGCCATGAAGAAGGCGATCCAGAACGCGATGCGCGCTGGCGCCCAGGGCGTCAAGATCGAGGTCTCCGGCCGCTTAGGCGGCGCCGAGATCGCCCGCACCGAGTGGCTGCGCGAGGGCCGCGTCCCCCTGCACACCCTCCGTGCCGACATCGACTACGCGCTCTCCGAGGCCGTCACCACCTATGGCGTGATCGGCATCAAGGTCTGGATCTTCAAGGGCGAAGTCCTGGGCGGCATGCCCTCGGCCGTTGAAGAGAAGGACGAGAACAACGGTTCTGTCGCCCCTGCCGGGCGCCACCGCCGCCGTGGCGATGACCAGGCCCGCAACGGCCGCGGCCGCCGCGGTGACAGGCCTGCCGCCGCCGCTGCCAAGAAGGCCGATGCGCCTGCCGCTGACAGCAAGGCTGAATAACGGAGGACTTTAAATGTTACAGCCTAAACGCACTAAGTACCGCAAGACCCAGAAGGGTCGCAACGAGGGGCTCTGCTATGCAGGCTCTACCGTTGAGTTCGGCGATTTCGGCCTGAAGGCAACCTCCCGCGGGCAGATTACCGCCCGTGAGATCGAGGCGGCCCGCCGCGCGTTCACCCGTGAGATGAACCGCCAGGGCAAGGTCTGGATCCGCATCTTCCCGGACAAGCCGATCACCAAGAAGGCCCTCGGCGTCCGCATGGGCAAGGGCAAGGGAACCGTCGAGTACTGGGTCGCCCCGATCCAGCCTGGCCGCGTCCTCTTCGAGGTCTCCGGCATTCCTGAGAACGTGGCCCGCGAGGCGTTCCGCCTTGCAGCTGCCAAGCTCTCCGTTACCACCTCATTTGTCCGCAAGCAGGTGATCTAATGCAGAACAACGAGTTACGTCAGAAGTCGGTCGAGGAGCTCAAGAAGGAGCTCTCCGATCTCCAGCGCGAGCAGTTCAACCTGCGCTTCCAGTTAAAGTCAGGCCAGCTGACCAAGACTGACGGCGTGAGGAAGGTCCGCCGCAACATCGCCAGGGTCAAGACCATTCTCACTGAGAAGGCCAATGCCCAGCAGAGCGCCAAGTGAGGTAGTGTAAATGTCCGAAGAACAGAATGCAGCCAAGTCCGCACGCTCCCTCCGCGGCCGCGTGGTGAGCGACAAGATGATGAAGGCCTGCGTGGTTGCCGTCGAGCGCCGTGTCAAGCACCCCGTCTACGGCAAGATCGTGACCAAGACGACCAAGTTCCACGTCTCTGATCCCAACAACGAGGCCCATGAGGGTGATCTCGTCGAGATCGTCGAAGGCAGGCCGGTCTCCAAGACCATCGCCTGGAGGCTGAGCAAGGTCATCGAGAAGGCCAACCGCGTCTAAGCCGATTTAGGCATTCAGAAGGCCGCGACTGTTAAACACAGTTGCGGCCTTCTTTAATTTATGGTATCTTGATTCGCCTTTTGCCCTATCCCGGGCAGGGTATTTTATTTTCTTTAACCGGAGCATTAGTCAAAAATGATCCAGATGCAAAGCATGCTTGACGTTGCTGACAACTCGGGCGCGCGTTCCGTAATGTGCATTAAGGTCCTCGGAGGATCCCACCGCCGTTACGCAGGAATTGGCGACATCATCAAGGTGTCCGTCAAGGACGCAATCCCCCGCGGCAAGGTCAAGAAGGGCGATGTGGTTGACGCCGTCGTCGTGCGCACCAAGAAGGGTGTCCGCCGTTCTGATGGTTCAGTCATCCGCTTCGACAGCAACGCCGCAGTCCTCCTGACTGCCCAGCACGAGCCTATTGGCACTCGTATTTTCGGACCGGTCACCCGCGAACTCCGCACCGAGACCTTCATGAAGATCGTGTCACTGGCTCCGGAAGTTCTGTAATAGGGGTCTATAGAGAATGGCAGCGAAAATTCGCACCAATGACGAGGTTATCGTCATTACTGGCAAGGACAAGGGCAAGACCGGCAAAGTCACCCGCGTCATCCCCAAAGAGCACAAGGTGGTCGTCGAGAGCATCAATGTGCACAAGAAGCACCAGAAGCCGAATCCGGCCCTGGGCGTGGCAGGCGGGATTGTGAGCATCGAGGCTCCCATGGATGTCTCGAACGTCGCTATCTTCAACCCTGACACCAAGAAAGCTGATCGCGTTGGCTTCCGCTTTGAAGACGGCAAGAAAGTCCGCTTCTACAAGTCGACGAACAAGATCATTGCATCAGCCAAGTAAGTTAATAGGAGAATAACGATGGCGAAACTGCATGATTTATACAAGCAGGAAGTAATCAAAAAGCTGACTGAGAAATTTGGTTACAAGACGGTCATGCAAGTCCCTCGGATTGTGAAGATCACCCTGAACATGGGTGTTGGTGAAGCCGTTGCCGACAAGAAGATTCTTGAGAATGCAGCGCGCGATATGGCCGCCATCTCCGGCCAGAAGCCTCTTATCACCAAAGTTCGCAAGTCTGTAGCGGGCTTCCATATTCGTGAAGGCTATCCAATCGGCTGCAAGGTCACCCTGCGCGGCGAGCGCATGTGGGAGTTCCTCGAGCGTTTAATTGTGATCGCCATTCCGCGCATCCGCGACTTCCGCGGTCTGTCGCCCAAGTCTTTCGACGGCAGGGGGAACTATTCCATGGGCGTGCGTGAGCAGATCATTTTCCCTGAGATCGATTACGACAAGGTGGACGCGGTCCGTGGTCTTGACATCACCATCACCACCACCGCCAAGACCGACGAAGAGGGCAGGGCCCTCCTCCAGGCCTTTGACTTCCCGTTCCGCACCCAGGCCAACTAACTCGAGGACTTAAAGACTTATGGCTAAAAAGTCAATGATTAACAGAGACCTGAAGCGCAAGGCCCTGGCTGTGAAGTACGCCGCCAAGCGCGCAGAGCTCAAGAAGATTATCTCCAGTGTCACTTCTTCCGAAGAAGACCGCTTTGCCGCCGTCATGGCGCTGCAGAAGCTGCCTCGCGATTCGAGCCCTTGCCGCCAGCGCAACCGCTGCAGCGAGACCGGCCGTCCGCACGGCTATCTTCGCAAGTTCGGCCTCTCCCGCATCAAGCTCCGCGAGCACATGATGCGCGGCGAGATCCCTGGTCTGCACAAGGCAAGCTGGTAAGAGGAGTAACACTATCATGATGCAAGATCCCATCGCGGATTTACTGACCCGCATCCGCAACGGCCAGGCCGCCGGCAAGCTGACTGTCTCCGTCCGCGCCTCCAAGCAGAAGCTGGCGATCGCCAACCTGCTGCTCAAGGAAGGCTACATTTCCTCCGTCGAGGTCCAGGGCGACGTCAAGAAGGTCATCGTGATCGGCCTCAAGTACTACGAGGGCAAGCCTGTCGTCGAGCTGATCCAGCGCGTTTCGCGCCCCGGCCTGCGCATTTACAAGAAGTGCCGCGACCTGCCCAGGATCATGAACGGCCTCGGCATTGCCGTCATCTCTACCTCCAAGGGCCTGATGACCGACCGTGCTGCCCGCAAGGACGGCTTAGGCGGCGAAGTCATCTGCTACGTCGCATAAGGGGAGAAACAGAATGTCTCGTATTGCTAAGGAAATCATTCCCATCCCGCAGGGCATCGAGGTCGCCATCGACGGCCAGAATGTCACTGTGAAGTCCAAGAAGGCCTCCATGACCCTGAAGGTGCACCCGACTGTCACCGTGACCGTCGCTGACAACGCCATCAAGGTCGACCAGAAGACCCCGTCTCCTGAAGCCAACATGCAGTCCGGCACCACCCGTGCCCTCCTGCACAACATGGTCGTTGGCCTGGACAAGGGCTTTGAAAAGGCCCTGAAGCTGGTCGGCGTCGGCTACCGTGCGCAGGCCAAGGGCAAGATCCTCAACCTGGTCGTGGGATTCTCCCACCAGGTCAACTTTGAGCTTCCCGAGGGCGTCACCGCGGAAACCCCGACTCAGACCGACATCATCCTCAAGGGGTATGACAAGGCTGTCATCGGCCAGGTCGCCGCTAACCTTCGCGAAATCCGCCATCCCGAGCCTTACAAGGGCAAGGGGATCCGTTATGCGGACGAAGTGATTCATCTCAAAGAAGCTAAGAAGAAATAATTAGGGTGGCTTAACATGTTCCTTAAAAAACAGGCCCGCGTGCGCCGTGCCGGAAAGAGCCGCGCAAAGATGCATGAGCTGGGTGTTACCCGCTTGGTCGTGACCCGCACCCCGCGTCACATTTACGCTCAGATCATCACCCCCGACAGCAAGGTCGAGGCTGCCGCAAGCACCCTCGAGAAGGATCTTGTGAAGGGTCTCAAGTACACCGGCAACATCGAGGCCGCCAAGCTCATCGGCAAGACCATTGCCGAGCGCGCCAAGGCCAAGAACATCGAGACTGTCGCTTTCGACAGGTCCGGTTACCAGTACCACGGCCGTGTTGCCGCCCTCGCGGACGCAGCGCGTGAAGCCGGCCTCAAGTTCTAGGAGTGCACCAAATGCAGCGCAATAAAGAAGAATCCCAGGCAGGCGAACTGCAGGAAAAGCTGGTCGCGGTCAACCGCGTCGCCAAGGTCGTCAAGGGCGGCCGCATCTTCTCGTTCACCGCTCTGACTGTCGTCGGCGACGGCAATGGCCGCGTCGGCTTCGGCTACGGCAAGGCCGGCGAAGTCCCGGCTGCCATCCAGAAGGCGATCGAGCAGGCCCGCCGCAACGTCAACAACACCATCACCCTTAACAACGGGACCCTGTTCCACGCTGTCAAGGGCGAGCACTCGGGCTCCATGGTCTACATGCAGCCTGCCGCTGAAGGTACCGGAATCATCGCCGGCGGCGCAATGCGCGCCGTCCTCGAGGTCGCCGGCGTCCGCAACGTGCTGGCCAAGGCCTACGGCTCGACCAACCCGATCAACGTCGTCCGCGCTACCGTCGCCGCCTTGGCCTCGATGCGCACCCCCGAGGCTGTTGCCGCAAAGCGCGGCCTGACCGTCAAGGAAATTCTGGAGTAAGAAAATGGCCAAGAAAACCATCAAGGTTACCCAGACCAAGAGCATCATCGGCCGCAAGCCCAAGCACGTTGCCACCATCCGTGGCCTTGGTCTGCGTCACATCCGCGATACCGTCGAGCTGGAGGACACTCCTTCGATCCGCGGCATGATCAACAAAGTCAGCTACATGGTCAAAGTCGAGGAGTAATCGATGAACCTGAATGATTTAAAGCCTGCTGCAGGCTCACGCCGCAAGCCGACCCGCGTCGGCCGCGGCATCGGCTCCGGCCTTGGCAAGACCTGCGGCCGTGGCATCAAGGGTGCCGGCGCCCGCAAGAGCGCCCACAAGCGTCCGGGCTTTGAAGGCGGCCAGATGCCGATGAAGATCCGTCTGCCTAAGTTCGGCTTCTGGTCGAAGAAGGCAACGCTGACCACCGACGTTCCGCTCAACAGCCTTAACAGCGTCGAGGGCGATGTGATCGATCTCGAGGCCCTTCGCAAGGCCCGCCTCGTGACCAAGAAGATCAAGTACGTCAAGATCGTCCTTTCCAAGGTTCCTTCCTTCAACAAGAAGGTCACCGTGAAGGGGCTGGGCGTGACCCGCGGTGCCAAGGCTGCCATTGAGGCTGCCGGCGGCACGATCGAGGAGGCCGATTACATCAAGGCCGCCGCCGAGCGCAGGGCTGCTTCCGAGAAGCGCTCCGCCGCCAAGTCCAAGGCCCGTATCGACGCGGTCATCAAGGCTGGCGTGAAGAAGCCTGCCAAGAAGGCCAAGGCCGAGAAGAAGGCCGACTGATGGAACGGCGCCCCGGAAGGGGCGCCTTGTTGAGAGGTTCGCATGGCAAGAAAATCGCTATTTGACAGAAGTCGCGAGGCGATGGCAAAAGCTGAGAAGAACTCCGGCAAGTCCGAAGTCCGCCAGCGCCTGCTGTTCGTCTTCCTAGGTCTGGTGATGTTCAGGCTCGGTTCCTACGTCCCGGTCCCGGGCATCAATGCCGACGTTCTGGCACGCGTTTTCGAAGAACAGAGCGGAACCATCCTGGGCATGTTCAACATGTTCTCCGGCGGCGCCCTTGAGCGCGCGTCGGTGCTCGCGTTGGGCATCATGCCCTACATCTCGGCAGCGATCATCATCCAGCTGCTCGCAGTGATCAACAAGAGCCTGTCCGAACTCCGCAAGGAGGGCGAGTCGGGCCGCCGCAAGATCACGCAGTACACTCGCGTCTCGACGCTCTTCCTCGCTGCACTGCAGGGAATGGGCATCGCCACCGGCATCCCGAACATGGTTCCGGGACTGGTGGACAATCCTGGCTTCGGTTTTTACTTCGTGACTACCGTCAGCCTGGTTACCGGCACGATGCTGCTGATGTGGCTTGGCGAGCAGATCACCGAGCGCGGGATCGGCAACGGCATTTCGCTCATCATCTTCGCCGGCATTGTCGCAGGCCTTCCGAGCGCGCTCGGCAGGACCTTCGAGCAGAGCCGCCAGGGCGATCTGTCGACCATCGCGCTGCTTGTGATCGGCGTGGTCGTCGTGCTTGTGACCTTCTTCGTCGTGTTCGTTGAACGCGGCCAGAGGAAGATCGTCATCGAGTACGCCAAGCGCCAGATGGGCAACCGCATTTATTCGTCGCCGCGTTCCAACCTGCCGCTCAAGATCAACATGTCGGGCGTGATCCCGGCGATCTTCGCATCGTCGATCATCCTTTTCCCCGGCACCGTGGTCTCGTGGTTCGGCCAGGGCGACAACCCAGTTGCGAATGTGCTCGGAGAGATCTCCTTGTTCATCCAGCCGGGACAGCCGCTCTATGAGCTGATTTACGCGGCGGCTATCGTGTTCTTCACCTTCTTCTATACGGCCCTGATTTTCAACCCGCGCGAGGTTGCCGACAACCTCAAGAAGAGCGGGGCGTTCATCCCCGGGATCCGTCCCGGCGAGCAGACCGCGAAGTTCATAGACAAGGTCATGACGAGGCTCACCCTCTCTGGCTCAATCTACATGGTCTTCGTGTGCCTGGTGCCTCAGCTCCTCATGAACTGGTTCAACGTCCAGTTCTACTTCGGCGGCACCTCGCTGCTCATTATCGTGGTTGTGACCATGGATTTCGTGGCGCAGCTTCAGAGCCATCTGATGAACCAGCAGTATGGCGATATAATGCGCAAAGCCAATTTGAGAAACTACGGCCGGTAGAATTTTTCAAGGAGATTAAAGATGAAAGTAGGTGCTTCTGTTAAGAAGATGTGCCGCAACTGCAAGGTTGTTCGCCGCCACGGCGTCGTCCGCATCATCTGCAGCAACCCCAAGCACAAGCAGCGTCAGGGCTGATGCTTGGCTTTGAAGCCGGGTTGGGGGTTGATCCTTCAGCCCGGCTTCTGTATAATCATACAGTTTCACGGCACTGGGCGACCAGTGCTTTTCTGACTTGCCAATAGGCACTATGAAGTTGCCGCGTATCCTTAATCGGGCTTTGCGGTGACGTTTTTTATTAACTGACCTTTAATTAGGAGATCAATAGTGGCCCGTATAGCTGGCATTAACGTGCCTGACCAAAAGATTGCCTCGATTGCTCTGCAGTCGATATACGGCATCGGCCCCACCCGCGCCCGCGACATCCTCAAGGCAGTGGGCGTTGACCCCAACATCAAGTTCAAAGACATCGATGAAGCTTCAGTGGACAAGATCCGTGCTGAGGTCGCCAAGTACACTGTCGAAGGCGACTTAAGGCGCGAGATCACCATGAACATCAAGCGTCTCATTGACCTTGGCACCTACCGTGGCCTGCGCCACCGCCGCGGCCTTCCTGTCCGCGGGCAGCGCACCAAGACCAACGCCCGCACCCGCAAGGGCCCGCGCAAGAGTGTTAAGAAATAGGAGATTGTCAGATGGCTGAAGAAATCAAAGAGACCGCCAAGCAGGAGACCCCTGCCGCAACCGCCCCTGCAGCAGCCGCTGCTGCTCCGGCCGCCGCCCCCGCTGCTCCGCGCGTTGTGCGCGGCAAGCGCGGCAAGAGGCAGATCGCCGACGGCGTTGCGCACATCCATGCGTCTTTCAACAACACCATTGTTTCCATCTCTGACCGCCAGGGTAACGTCCTTTCATGGGCGACCGCAGGCGGTTCCGGATTCCGCGGTTCCCGCAAGTCCACTCCGTATGCGGCCCAGGTCGCTGCCGAGCGCGCCGGCGAGAGCGCCAAGGAATACGGCGTCAAGAATCTGGAAGTCATGGTCAAGGGACCCGGCCCTGGGCGTGAGTCTTCCATCCGCGCGCTGAACGCACTCGGATTCAAGATCACCAACATCACCGACGTTACCCCCATCCCTCATAACGGCTGCCGCCCGCCCAAGAAGCGCCGCGTTTAACCGTTAGCTAAGATTCTGGAGATAAACAAATGGCAAAGTACACAGGCCCTGCCCTGAAATTAAGCCGCCGTGAGGGTGTAGACCTTTTCCTGAAGTCAGGCGTTAAGGCTATCGACAGCAAGTGCAAGCTCGATACCGCCCCTGGCCAGCACGGTGCAAACAAGCCCCGCCTTTCCGACTACGGCGTCCAGCTTCGCGAGAAGCAGAAGGTTCGCCGCATCTACGGTGTGCTGGAGCGCCAGTTCCGCAATTACTACAAGAAGGCAGCCAGGATGTCCGGCAACACCGGCGAGAACCTGCTTCAGCTTCTCGAAGGCCGCCTCGACAACGTCGTTTACCGCATGGGCTTCGGCTCGACCCGCAGCGAGGCCCGCCAGTTGGTGAGCCACAAGGCCATCACCGTCAACGACCACATCGTGAACATCCCCTCCTACGAGGTGCAGCCTAACGACGTGATCGCAGTGCGTGAGAAGGCCAAGAAGCAGGTCCGCATCAAGGCCGCCCTCGACCTTTCCGGCCAGCGTCCTACCAAGCCGACCTGGATCGACGTCGACGCCGACAACCTGAAGGGCACTTACAAGAGCAAGCCTGAGCGCGCTGAGCTTCCTGCCGACATCAAGGAACAGCTCATCGTCGAGTTGTACTCGAAGTAATTGTGAAGGCCGCTGCGCCAACATCACCTAACGTAAATGTGGGGTAACTCTAGTGTCAGTTTGTGAACTGCTCAAACCGAAGCCGGTCGATTTCACCGAGGTCTCTCCGAGCGCGGCCCACGTCGTGCTCGAGCCCCTCGAGCGCGGCTTCGGCCACACCCTGGGCACCGCGCTCAGCGGAGTGCTGCTCAAGACCATGCCGGGCACCGCGGTCGACGCGATGCACATCGATGGCGTAAAGAGCATCAATGACGTCAAGGCCGACATCGCAGAGCCGATCTTCGAGGTCGTCATGAACGTCAAGACCCTTGCGGTCCGTTCCGACAAGCCCCTGTCCTCTCCTGTCTGGGCCAGTGTGTCTAAGAAGGGCGAGGGCCCGGTCAAGGCTGGCGATTTCGAGTGCCCCGAGGGCGTGTCCTTCGTCAACCCTGACGCGCTGGTCTGCACCCTCAAGGGCGACAAGGCCGCGCTTGAGATGAAGCTCCGCATCAGCTCGGGCAATGGCTACGTGCTCTCGACCTCCGACCTGCACCTGGCTCCGTCCTCCGAGGACGACATCCTCATCGACGCGAGCTACACCCCGGTCACCCGCTTTGTGTACGGCATCGAGTCCGCGCGCGTCGAGCAGAGGACCGATCTGGACAGGCTGGTGATCGACATCGAGACCAACGGGGTCATCGCTCCGGACGAGGCCTTGAAGCGCGGGTCCGACCTCCTCAAGGATTGCATCAGCAACATCGTGAACAAGGACGAGATAGACGAGCAGGCCCTCCAGCCTTCCGCTCCTCCGCTCCCCGATCCGATCCTGATGCAGCCTGTGGACGATCTGGAGCTGACCGTGAGGTCCGCCAACTGCCTCAAGGCTGAAAACATCATTTACATAGGCGATCTGGTGCAGCGTACCGAAGTCGAGCTGCTCAAGACCCCGAACCTCGGGAAGAAGTCCCTCACTGAGATCAAGGACGTCCTTGCCCAGAGAGGTCTTTCCCTCGGCATGAGGGTGGCCAACTGGCCGCCTCCGGGGCTCAAGTGACCGATTGTTTGAACGAATTGTTATCAAAAGGAATTAGGAAATGCGTCATCGTTTAGCCGGCCGCCACCTCGGCCGCACCGCCGCTCATCGCGCGGCCCTGTACCGCAACCTTGCCAATGCGCTCTTTACCTACGAAGTGATCAAGACCACCGTTCCCAAGGCCAAGTCGCTGCGCGGCTTCGCCGAGCGCCTGATCACCCTCGCCAAGGTCGACACCGTGGCCAACCGCCGCCTCGCCTTCGCCCGCCTGCGCGACGATGCTGTCGTGAACAAGCTGTTCACCGTCATCGCCAAGCTCTCCGCGAACCGCCCTGGCGGGTACACCCGCATCCTCAAGGCGGGCCGCCGCCCTGGCGATCAGGCCCCCGTGTGCTACATCATGCTGGTGGACCGTCCGGCCAAGGCCGAGCCTGCCAAGGCTGACAAGGCTGAGAAGACCGAAGCCCCCGCTGCTGAAGCCGAGGCCAAGTAACACTCCGGGCGCGGGGCAACCCGCGCCCGTGTCCGGTTTGTGCTAATCAACTGTCAAGACGAGGGTCAAACCTTGGATCAGAATATCGATTCTTTAAAGCCGAACATCAAGGAAGTCCAGACTGTGGCTGAGAACAGCTACAGGGTCGTCCTTGAGCCCTTCGAGCGCGAGTACGCCCACATTGTCGGGACGGCGCTCCGCCGCATCATGCTTTCCTCGATCCCCGGCTACGCGATTTCGTCGGTCGAGATTGACGGCGTGGTCCACGAGTACAGTGCAGTTGAAGGCATCCAGGAAGACATTCTTCTTGTTCTTTTAAACCTCAAGGAAGTCGCGGTAGCTGTCGAAGGCCTGCTTCACGACGATCCGGTGCTTGAGATCAACAAGTCCGGCATCGGCACCGTCACCGCCGGCGACATCATCTGCCCGGGCGGCGTCTCCATCAAGAACCCCGATCTCGTCATCTGCCATCTGACCGATGAGAAGACCGTGCTCAAGATGCACATGCACGTCTCCAAGGGCCGCGGGTACTGCCCGGTGGTCGCTCGTCCTTCGACCGAGAATGCCGACGAGCGCTTCATCGGCCGCCTGCTCATCGATCCCTCCTACTGCCCGGTGCTCAATGTCGCCGTGCACGAGGAGCCGATCTCCGACGGCAAGGAGCGCCTGATCCTCAACATCGAGACCAACGGCACCATCGATCCGAAGAATGCGGTCAGCATCGCGGCGACCATCTTCGCCGATCAGCTGAACACCTTCTTCGACATCCGCAACAGCGTCGCCCCTGCAGAGGACGTCTCGCTCCGCCCGCTCATCGACCCGAAGCTCATCTGCCCGGTCGAGGATCTGGAGCTCACCGTCCGCTCGGCGAACTGCCTGAAGACCGAGGGGATCAAGTACATCGGCGATCTGGTCCAGAAGACTGAGGTCGAGCTGCTCAAGACCCCGAACCTCGGCAAGAAGTCGCTCACCGAGATCAAGGACGTCCTCGCAGAGCGCGGGCTTTCCCTGGGCATGCGCCTGGAGAACTGGCCGCCTGCGGACCTCGACGTGTCGTCGGGACACTGATCCTCTCCTGGAGGTAAAGAAGGGATGCCGCAAGGCATCCTTTTTTTTCGCTATCATGGACGCAGGTTCAGGGCAGACAGGAGGCCAGGGATGAATGTGGACAAGCTTACCGACGAGCAGGCGGAGCAGATGGTGGACTACGCGCTCAAGCTCTACAAGTACAGCGCTGAGGAGAGCTTGAGCGCCAACGATCCCAAAGGATATGAGAGGCTCAGGGAACTCACGTCATCTGGCGCTGAGATCGAATGCGAGATAGATTCCGCGATGGTCGAGCTTGACCCGGAGGACATAGGCGAGGGCGATGCGGCGTGCGTCGGCTTCTACGTGAACGACCAGAAGTCCGGTGACCGCGTGCACCTCGCGGACGTCTACCTCACCGAGGAGGGGATGCTAGACAACCTGGGCACCGTGGTGTGGTTCCCGGACACTGACAAGTGGTTTGAGATCTGAGCGCGAGCCCCGCCGTGACCTCGGCGGGGCTTGAGGCGCGGCAGCGCCGCGCCTTCACGCCATCAAGGATTGATGACGATCGGAGTGCCGACGTCGACCATCGAGATGAACTGGTCGAGATCGGGATTGAGCAGGGCGATGCAGCCGTTGGTCCAGTCGGTGCGCTGAACCGTCTCCTGGTACTTGCCGCCAGAGGCCGGCTGCCCATGGACCATGATCATCCCGCCGGGGCGCGCCCCGTGGGCGCGGGCGTTGGCGATGTCCTTGGCATTGGGGTAGGAGATGTGGAACGCCTTGTAGTAGTTCGAGTTGTTCTTGATGTAATCGAGGGTGTAGGTGCCTTCAGGAGTCCTGCGGTCGCCCTCGAACTGCTTCTTTCCCACCGGATGGTCTGAAAGGGCGATCCAGAACTTCTTGATCACCTTGTCCTTGAACATCAGGAACATCTGGTGGTTGCGCTTGTTGACGACCACCTTGTCGACGATCCCCTTCCTCTCCGACGAACCAGCGGCCATAAGCGGCAGGTCGCTGATGCGCCCCAGCTTGGTGTAGTCGAACTCCTCGTCGTAGGGGACCTCGCTGCTCACAGCGGCGGACTTGAGGTCGATGGGGATGGGCTTGAATGTACTTGCGGCGGCCGTGCCCGAAATCAGGGCGGCAAAAACAAGGCCGAAAGCTAAGCGTTTCACAACGTCACTCCTGGATGTGCTTTTGTTGAAAACAGGATCAATATTGTCTTGGCGGTGGTCCGCCTTTTTGTAATCCGCCAAGAAGGCGGTGATGCTGCAGCGCCTGCCTGCGGGAGCAGGCAAATCGCACAGATATTATAATGTTGTATCCGCACCGCGTCCCCCAAAAATCCCGATTTGATGCGCATCTGCTACCTGCGGCGCAATATGGGGGCGCGGCGCGCCCCGCGGCGGATCTTCCGCCGCACAAGCAATGGAACAGAGAATGGCCGAGAACGAGAACAACGGAAAGGATCTGAGCCTCGACGGCGTCGAGCACCTGGCGCTGCAGAAGTTCGCCGAGGACGCCTACCTCAACTATTCGATGAACGTGATCCGCGACCGCGCGCTGCCGTCGATCGCCGACGGCATGAAGCCGGTGCAGCGCCGCATCATCTACGCCATGGCCAAGCTGGGCATCGGCCCCAAGGCCAAGCACGTCAAGTCGGCGAGGACCGTAGGCGAGGTGCTGGGCAAGTACCACCCGCACGGCGACTCGGCGTGCTACGAGGCGATGGTGCTGATGGCCCAGCCCTTCAGCTACCGCTACCCGCTCATCGAGGGGCAGGGCAACTGGGGCGACGTCGAGGATCCGAAGTCCTTCGCCGCGATGCGTTACACCGAGGCGCGCCTGACCCCGTACTCCAACGTGCTGCTCTCCGAGCTCAACACCGGATGCGTCGAGTGGGTACCCAATTTCGATGGCACCGTGGACGAGCCGAAGTACCTGCCCGCGAGGCTGCCGAACATCCTGCTCAACGGCACCACCGGCATCGCCGTGGGCATGGCCACCGACATCCCCCCGCACAACCTGCGTGAGGTCGCCTCCGCAGTGATCCACCTCATCGAGCACCCTGACGCGACAATCGAGGAGCTCATGGACTACGTCAAGGGGCCGGACTATCCGACCAAGGCGGAGATCACCTCCGACCGCGGCGAGCTCCTGAAGATCTACACCACCGGGCGCGGCAGCGTCAGGATGCGCGCCACCTACAAGGTCGAGAGCGACGGGATCGTGATCAAGGCGCTGCCCTACCAGGTCTCGGGCGGGCAGATCGAGAAGGAGATCGCCGATCTCATGGCCAGGAAGAAGCTTCCGATGGTCTCCGACATCGTGAACGCCTCCGACCATAACGATCCTTGCAGGATAGTCATCGTCCCGCGCTCGCGCCGCACTGACGTCAAGGAGCTCATGGAGTACCTCTACGCCATGACCTCGCTTGAGAACACCTACAGGGTGAACCTCAACATCCTGGGCCTCGACGGCGCCCCCAAGGTGCGCGACCTCAAGGAGATCCTCTCCGAGTGGCTCGTGTTCCGCACGCAGACCGTGAGGCGCCGCCTCGAGCACCGCTTGGGCGAGGTCAACGACCGCCTGCACCTGCTAGACGGCCTCATGATCGCCTATCTGAACCTCGACGAGGTCATCAGGATCATCAGGACCTCGGATGAGCCCAGAAAGGAGCTCATGGCGAAATTCGGCCTCGACGAGGTGCAGGCTGACTACATCCTTGACACCAGGCTCAGGCAGCTGGCCCGCCTCGAGGAGATGAGGATCCGCGCCGAGAAGGACAAGCTCGAGGCCGAGAAGAAGCGCCTCGAGACCCTGCTTGGCTCCGATGCACGCATCCGCACGCTCATCAAGCGCGAGATAACCGAGGACGCCAAGCTCTACGGCGACGACCGCATCAGCCCGCTGGCTGAGCATGAGAGCGCCGCGGCGGTCAACGAGGCGGATCTGCTGCCATCGACCCCGGCCACGGTCATCCTCTCGAAGATGGGCTGGATCCGCGCAGCCTCGAGCGCCGACTTCGCCGCAGAGGGCATCGCCTACCGCACCGGCGACGCCTTCCTCGGCAAGGCCTCGGGCATGACCTCGGATACCGCGGCCTTCATCACCGCGCTCGGGCGCGTCTACAACGTGGACGTCAGGGATCTGCCGTCGGCCCGCGGCCAGGGCGAGCCATTGTCTTCCAAGGTCTCCATCGCCCCGGAGGACAAGGTGCTCTGCGTGCTCATACCCAAGGAGGGCGCGAACTACCTCGTTGCTACAGAAGGCGGCTACGGCTTCATCGCCCCTGCCTCGGCGCTGCTCACCCGCATGAAGGCGGGCAAGGTGCTGGTGAAGGCCGAAGGCCCGGTTAGGATCTTCACGCCGCTTGCCCTATCCGACACGAAGCAGGACATCATCGTGGCGGTGAGCCGCCAGGGCAGGATCCTGATCTACCGCGCCTCAGAGCTGCCGGAGCTCTCCTCAGGGCGCGGCAACAAGCTCATGAACATCCCCAGCGCGCGCCTCGAGGTCGGGGCCGACGGCATCGCGGCCGTGGCGCCGGTGCCGGAGGGCTGGACCGCCGTGCTGCACGCCGGCAAGAAGATCCTCCGCCTCACCCCGAAGATGCTCGAGGAGAAGGTCTCCTCGAGGTCCCGCGCAGGCGAGGTGCTGCCACGCGGCTACCAGAAGGTCGATTCCATCGAGCTGGTTCCGCCTGAGAAGGAGGAGCAGTCGGAGCAGGAGGAGCCATGCGACGACGGCCTGATGGACTTCAAGCTCGAGTAAGCAGGCAAGGTCCCAGGGCATGCAGGGGCGCCAATTGGCGTCCCTGGCTTTTCCTGGAGCCATGCGGCCAATGCAACGAGGCCCCGCATTTGCGGGGCCTCTGCGTCTCAAGCAAGCGGGCTAGAAGATGAGCCAGAGCGCTCCGAGCATCCTCGCCATGAGGCCGTTTAGCGCGAACAGGGCGATCATGATGAGCATCAGCGAGATGTCTATCATGCCGATGGGCGGGATGATCTTCTGGATAGGCGCGACCAGGGGCGAGGTGATCTGGGCGCACAGGTAGCTCACGCCCCTCGTCGAGGGCAGCCATGAGGTGATGGCCTCCACGAGCAGCAGCCCCAGGAAGAGGTAGCCGAAGCACTTCACGCACATGATCACGGCGAGCACCGGGATGAAGGCAATGGAGCTTCCGGCAAGTCCGCCATTCATGACTGCCAGCATCACCGCCCAGAACACCAGCGCGAAGATCAGCGCCACGAGGGCGCCTGCGTAGAAGAACCCGCGCAGGTGGGACTGGCGGAAGGGCATGATCCCGATGACCGGCTGCGTGATGCGCGCGATCGCCTGGACGAAGGGGTGGTAGTAGTCGGCAGGCGACGACTGCATCATCGAGCGCAGCTCGAAGAGGATCACTACAGCCTCGCCAATGAGGAGCACAAGGTTCATGTCAACATCCTTCCGTTAAGGCGCACGGCGCCGTCAGTACATCTTCTCAAACTCAAGCGTGCGCGCAAGGCTCGCGTCGATGACGGACTGCATCATATCCTCGAAGTGGCCCTCGGTCATCTTGCAAAGTCCTGCGTAGGTCGTGCCGCCCTTGGAGGTCACGGCCTCGCGCAGCTGCGCCAGGGTCTTGTCCTGGTTCTTCACGACCATCGCGGCGCTGCCTGAAACGAGCTGCTCGACCATCGAGCGGGCGGCCTTGCCGTCCATGCCGTTGCGCACGGACTGCGCGACCAGCGCCTCCATGAAGCGGTAGACGAAGGCCGGGCCGCAGCCTGCGACCGCGCCTATGACGTCAAGCTGCTTCTCGTCGCCCTCGATGGTCATGCCCATGTCCGAGAGCAGGTTCTTGACGAGCTTGACGTCGTCTGCGGTGGCGCCCTTGCCGCAGCACAGCGCCGTGACGCCCTGGCCTATCATGGCTGGGGTGTTGGGCATGATGCGCACAATCCTGTCAGAGCCCGTCAGGCGCTCAAGCGAGGAGAGGCAGAAGCCGGCGGCCATCGAGATCACGAGGCGGCCCTTGAAGTCCACGCCGCGCTTTGCGAGATCCTCGAGCACTCCGGTGAGCACCTGCGGCTTGACGCCCAGGAACACGATTCCAGATGAGCTGGCGGCCGCGGCGTTGTCCGTGGTCACGGACGCGCCCTCGTCCTTGAAGTGCTGGAGCTTCTCAAGGTGCGGGCCTGAGACGGTGATATTGCGAGGGCTGGCGCTCTTCCTGACGCTCTCGAAGATGCAGGAGGCCATGTTGCCTCCGCCGATGAAGGCGATCTTCCTGGAGTCGTCCAGGCGCTGGCGCGCGTACTCGCGCGCCCCGAAGATGGCGGTGCCGATGCGCACCTCGGTCGAGCCGTCGGCGATGGCGATGTCCATGTCGTGGGTCATGCCCATGGAGAGGACCGAAAGCGACGGATAGCTCTTCTTGAGCTCGTCGAACACTGCGCGCAGATGCTTGAACGAGGCATCGATCTCCTCTTTGTCGGCCGTGTCCTTGGCAACGCCCATGAGGCCGGTGAGCGACAGGTTCTTCTTCGAGGCGATGAGCGCGGCGAGGGTGGCCACGTCCTCGGGCGCGCAGCCTGACTTCTGCTCCTCGCCTGAGATGTTCACCTCGATCATGACCTCAAGCGGCTTCATCCCCTCGGGGCGCTGCTCGGAGAGGCGCTCGGCGATGATCGGGCGGTCGACGCTCTCCACGACGTCGAAGTGCTCGGCGATGAGCCTGGTCTTGTTCTTCTGGATCGGGCCGATGAAGTGCCAGACTATGTCCTTGTACCCCTTCTCCCTCAAGTGCTCGATCTTCTCGGAGGCCTCGACGGCGTAGGACTCGCCGAACAGGCGCTCGCCGCACTTGTAGGCCTCCTCGACCATCTCCTCGGGCTTGGTCTTGGTGACGCACAGGAGCTTGACCTGCTGCGTTGCGCCGGAGGATGAGGCTGCCCGCTCTATCTGGGCGTGCACGTGAGAGAGATTGTCAGAAATGCCGGACATAATTTCCAAAACCTAGATCCAACTTGCTGTTGTACATGAAATTCAAGATGCGCAGCGCCTGTTCCTGCCGACTTTTGGCGGCGGTGAAAAGGCCAGTGCCTTAATATACAATACAACGCGCAGCGCCGTGAGGCGCCGCGCCTGCGCACCGCCGCTGCACGGCCGCGCGCCAGGCCCTTGCGCAAGATTGGGAGAGAGGGAGGCCCAGATGTTCGTAATAGACAAAGAGATTTGCACTGACTGCGGGGATTGCATCGATGCCTGCCCGTGCGGGAGCATCACCGAGGAGGACGGCCACTGCGTGATCGATCCTGAGACCTGCGCCGAGTGCGGTGCCTGCGAGGACGTCTGCGAGAACGGCGCCATAAGCGAGCAGGAGATCCCCTCAAAGCAGATCTGAGCGAGCGCCAGGACAGTGGAAAGCCCCGATCCGGATGATCCGGATCGGGGCTTTCAGATCTTAAAAGGGCGTCAGGCCTGCGCCGGAGTTGCGGCGCTTTCCTGCTTCTGCAACGCGCCGCCGTGGAGCAGCCCCTTCTTCAGGGTGTCGATGAACTCTCCCTGCTCCATGTTCTTGATGTTGACGTCCATCTGGTTGAACGGGATCTCGATGCCGTTCTCCCCGAAGACCTTCAGCGTCTGCGAGCACAGGTAGTCGTAGGTGAGCTTGCGGTTGCCGATCTCGGTGACGTAGACCTCGCAACTGATGGTCACGGCGCTGTCGTCAAGCGACTTGACGTAGACGAGCGGGGTCATGCCCTTGGCAAGGTAGCGGCACTTGGCGAGGATAGTGCGCAGCAGGCGCTTGGCCTTCTCCACGTCCGAGCTGTAGCCCACGCCGACGGTGAACTCGATCATCGTGACGGTGTTGGTGAGCGACCAGTTGGTCAGCGCCGAGGTGATGAACTCGCGGTTGGGGATCATGACCTCCTTGTTCTCAAACGAGAGGATCGTGGTCGAGCGGATGCGGATCTTGCTGACCTTGCCAGAGAGGGAGCCCAGGGTGATGATGTCGCCCACGCGCAGCTGGCGCTCGAAGAGGATGATGAGGCCTGAGACGAAGTTGGCGAAGATCTCCTGGAGGCCGAAGCCCAAGCCTACCGATAGGGCGGCGACCAGCCATTGCAGGTTCTCCCACTTGATCCCCAGAGCTCCGGCAGCCGAGATGAGCCCCACCGTCAGGATCGCGTACGAGGTGATGATCTTCACGGTGTAGCTCGTGCTGCGCAGCTGCGCGCCCTTGGCCTTCCACAGGAAGATCCTCTCAAGCAGCACCGGCAGGTTGCGGTTCAAGAGCACCATCACGACGATGATCAGCGCCGCGAGCAGCACGTCGGCAAGCGTAAGCGCGCTGACCACCGTCTCCTTGCCGCCGATGATCTGGACGTCCGACCAGAGCCTCACGTTCTTCAAGTAGCCCAGGGCGCCTGCGAGGTCGCTCCACTGGCTGTACATGACCGCCAGCGTCACGATGATGAGGAAGCCGTTTGCCATCTTGTAGGCCTTGGCGCCGAGGTTCTCAAGGCCCAGGGTCTCCTTGAAGTAGGCGAGGTTGGACTCGCGCTCGGGATCCTTGTGCTTGTCGGCCTCCTGGCCGTCTGCAACAGCCAGGTCGAAGGAGCGGCGGCGGATGCGCGACTGCAGCACGTACATCGCGCGGCGCACGGTGTTGGCGATGATCCAGTAGAAGAGCACCGCATAGCACGTATAGGCGACGCGGTTTACGAGCTTGACCGTCGTGTAGTAGTAGCCGTTGGCCACCGCGATGATGATCCCAGCGGGGATCACCATGAGCGCCAGCGAGATGAGCCAGATGATCGATGACATGTCGTCGGTGCTGCGTAGCTGGGCCTTGATCCACCCAAAGGCGATGGCCATCAGCGCGGCCGAGCAGATCATGGTCAGTAGGTAGCCTGCGATGTCGTCGTAGATCATCGCCGAATCGGTTTCGGCGGTGTTTGCGACGATCAGGATCGGGATCAAGGCGTACCACACGCGGTTCAAGAGCCTGCGGTTGTGGCGCAGCACGTCGGGGTTGATGCAGAAGTGGCGCTGGGCCAGCGAGTTGGGCTTGAGGATCTCAAGGAAGAACACGAAGACCATGATGTGCAGCAGGAGCATCCCGATGACCGCGGTCTGCTCCTGGGAGGTGTTCAGGCACAGGCAGATGACCGCGCCGCCGAAGAAGGCCCAGAGCACCGCCTTGGGGATGACCATGAGGATGTTCAGCAGTATGGCCGTCGTGGTCACCAGGATCCCGTCGTCGCGGCGGTCGAGCTTGCCGGCGATGCGGTTGTTCAGGCGTCTGATGTAGGGACCGGCGATGAAGGCCAGGAGGCCGAGCGCCGCAGCGGGCACGCCGAGCACCAGGAAGGTGTTGAGGGTGTCGGAGCGGTACTGCGGGCTTGAGATCTTCGAGGTGAACTGCGAGAACTCGTGGACCAGGCTTGGCACGAAGGTGTAGATGAACTCGCGTCCCAGCGGCTGGTTGCTCTTGAGCCAGAAGAGGTTCTCGGTGACCTTGGCGGCGGTGGAGTCGCGCAGCGCCGTGAACTCCTGGTACTTGACCTTGAGGTTGATGGCGGTGGTCAGCTGCGAGGAGAGCGCCTGGTAGATGTCGTTGAGCAGCTCGCGTCGCTTGACCAGCACGGAGATGTACTCGTCGCGGCAATTCTTGAGATCCGGATTCTTCTTGATCGCGCGGTCGGCAAAGTCGTTGGTGTCGAACATGTCGTCGCGGCGCGAGCGGACATCGTAGAGCCACAGCGTGAGATCGGGGATCAGCTCGTCGAGCTTGTGGCTTAGCCTGACGTCGGGCACCTGGGACTGCTGGCGGTTGAGCAGGCGCGAGAGCAGCAGGCTCTTGTCAAGGCCGCTTATCTCTGAGTCTATGGAGGCGGTCATCTGCTTTAAGGTCGAGAGGGCCTCCTGGACGTCGTGATCCTCCTTTGAGATCGCGGCGGCCTGCTGGCGGGCACCGGCGACGTATGAGAAGAGCTTGCGGTTGGCGTCGAGCTCCTTGGCGAGGGCAGGGTACTTCTTTGCAGCCTCGTTCAGGCCCTCCTCGTCGTAGCCCGCGTCGTCGGATGCGGAGAGCAACTCGTTCTGGCGGGTCTGTGCTGCGGCGAGGTACTTCTGGAAGTAGTTGTTCTTGATGGTCGCGATGCGGACGCGGTAGTTTGCGAGATCCAGGAGCAGCGTGTGGTTCTCAAGCTGGGCCTGGAGCAGCTGGTTCTGCAGCTCCATCGCATACATGTTCAATGCGCGGTTGCGCACCCCGGGGCTCTTGGGATCGGACCCCTGCTGCAGCGACGAGCTTATCTGCGCGATGTCGGCGTTGTTCTTGCTGATGGTGGTCTGGGCGCGCTCGGGCAGGGTCTGCAGATCGCTGTACTCGGCGGTGGCCGACGAGAGCTCCTGCTGGGCGCCCGTCGAGGAGTTGCGCAGCGAGTCGATGAGCTGGCCTATGTTCTCCGAGTTGTACTTCTGCACCGATGGCACTTCGGCGTACTGGCGCTCGGCCTTGTAGAGATCGGAGGCGAGCTTGCGCAGCTGGGAGGACGCCCCCGAGACGGTCTTCTTGAGGGAGCTGATGCTGGCCTGGACGCTTTGCAGCGTCTGCAGCCCCGCTTGCGCGTTGGCAAGCTCGGCCATGCGGTCCTTGCGCTCGTCTTCCTTCAAGGTGGAGTCGTTCTTGAGGGCCTCGGCGGCGTCCTGGAGCTCCTGGGCGGTGGGCAGCTGGACCTCGCCGATGTCGGTCGAGACGGACAGGGCGGCGGGGGCCTGCTGCGCCTGGGACTGGGCCTTGGCGGCTTGCGACTGCAGGGGAAGCGCGGCTGCCAGCAGGGCGGCGGCGCAGATGACGAGCTTTCTGAACATGGGATTGATGATCCTGCGCAAAGAATCAAAAAGACGGTGCCATTATATAGGAAAGCGCCGCCGCGGCATCTTGGCGCGGCCTCCGTAATCCGGGGGCGCGCAGGGCCTCAGGGCGGCAATGGGCCCCGCCGCCCTGATGCTATAATTCGCAGATCCCGCCGCCCCGTGCGCGGGGCGCGGAGGCACCTCCGCAGCTTCCTTTTTTAAAAAACTTTGAACTTTCCGCGCAGCCCGCGGTCAAAAGGTTAAAGCAGGTACAAGAGCTTATGAGTCCCAAGGCCCCAGATGCCGGCAGCAGCAGCGACGAAGAGCTGGTGCGGCAAGTGCAAGCTGGGAACATCAGCGCGTACAACTTGCTGGTGGTGAGATACCAGCACCGCGTTGTGAAGATCGCCCAGAAGTACGTGAGCGATTTCGCTGATGCCAGCGACATAGCCCAGGAGGCCTTCATCAAGGCCTACAAGGCTCTGCCGAACTTCAGGGGCGAAAGCTCGTTTTACACCTGGCTTTACAGGATAGTCACCAATGCCGCCAAGAACTTCCTGGACAGCAGTTCTAGGCAGCGCAGCCAGGTGGACGTGGACGACGAGGTGCTCAACGCCTCCTCCCCGGAAGCCCTGACTGACAGGCAGACGCCGGATTCGATCATCGAGTCCGAGGAACTGAAAAAGGTTATCCTGAAGGCAGTGGGCGAACTCCCCAAGGAACTGAGGGAGGCGTTCATGCTCAGGGAGCTCGAAGGGCTCTCCTACGACGAGATATCTGAAAAGGCCGGAGTCCCGATAGGGACGGTGAGATCGAGGATCTTCAGGGCCCGCCAGTACATCGAGTCGAAGATGGAGCAGTTCCGCAAAGGTTAAAGAGAGATCGGAGACCATATGCACGACAAGATCACCGCAGTGAACGACGAGGAAATCCTTTCGGCCAACTTTGACGGCGAGGATCTCGACAAGCTTCATGAGGTGTCGGAAGAGGACCGCAGGCATCTGGAGAACTGGGCCGCTATGGGCGCGGCGCTCCGCGGAGAGCTTGCCGATCACGCCGACATGGGCTTTGCCGACGCGGTGATGTCGAAGATCGAGTCTGGCGCCCAGGCCGAGCAGCCGGCCGCCGAGCCTGAGAGGAAGGTCCATGTCCTGAGCCTCAGGAAGCTTGGCTTCATCTTCGGGCAGGTCGCCGCAGCAGCCTCCATCTGCATGGTCACCATCTTCGGCTACCAGGCTTGGAACGCCGACGACAACGCCGCCGGCACCCAGGCCGTGGGCACCATGGGCACCATCGGCGGGGTGAACCTCGCCAGCTACCAGAACCACGGCGGCGAGGCGATCACGCTCGACGCCCAGCCGCAGCTCCAGCAGGGCGTCCAGCTCTCGCCCAGGGAGCAGCGCGACCTCGCCGAGAAGCGCCAGCAGGAGGAGTCGAGGATCAACAACTACCTCCGCGGCTACGTGCTGGACACAGCCTCCAACTGAGACAAAAGATTTTTCCATAACAATGCCCGAACTTGTTAAAACCGCCTTCAGCCTCCTGCTGTTCGCGGTTTTGTTTTGCCTGCAAGGCGCCCAGGCGGCCGACGACGGCTGCATGGACGGCTTCCTCAAGGCCCGCCAGGATTTCGCCGCCTCGAACGTCAAGTTCACCACCGGGACGGGGGATCAGCGCGGCATGTTCCCATTCTCCTACCGCCACCTCAGCAAGGGCGGGCACGAGTACGTGCTCTGGCGCTCGCTCAACGGCGCGGTCGCAGGCTACGCGCTGCGCGATCTCGCGGGCTTTGACTTCAACGAGGACAAGGGCGCGCGGCTGCCCCTGACCTGGCACCCCTCGCAGGTCTTCGACCGCCTGATGTCGCCCAAGACCAAGCTCCAGGGCTACCAGTGCGTGTTCTCAGGCCGCACCAGGCTCAACGGCCGCCGCGTCTCGCTCATAAGGCTCATCCCCACCTCCGACCAGCGCTACGGCTTCGCCGTCGCGCTCGACGACGGGCAGGGGATCCCCGTCGAGGTCAACGTGACCTCGCCCTCAGGCGCGGTCGCGCTCAAGATCTCGGCTGCCGACGTGTCCGAGGACTCCTCATCCGATCCGGTGCTCTCGGATGCGGAGTTCGACCACTTCGCGCTCTCGCGCCCGGAGGCGCAGGAGAACCTCGAGCCCTGGGGCTTCATCAAGATCCCCCGCTACTTCAAGATGGTCTCCGAGGGCTCGGTGCAGATGGACGACGGCAACGTCAGCCCCTACCAGCAGTTCTCCGACGGGCTCTTCTCCTTCCGCGTCTACATCAACTCCCGCTCCTCGCTCTACCTCCAGGAGGCCAGCGCCGGCACCATCAGCGTCTACCGCACGCAGGACGTCAACCGCGAGTACGCGGTCACGGGGGAGATCCCGATGGAACTGGCAAGGCAGGTGCTTTCGGGCGTGTCAATGGGCCAGTCCCAGCAGGACAGCGCCGGCGAGGGCGCGCCCGGCAGGTAGCCCATGGCGCGGCGGCACGCTGTGCTAAAATCCCTTCTGGCCTGCGGCGCGCAAGGCGCCGCGGCTCCCGGATCCCCACCTTTTTCAGGCAAGATTTCATATGGCAGATTACGACCGCAGTCTGGTTAGGAATTTCTCAGTCATCGCCCACATCGACCACGGCAAGTCGACGCTGTCAGACCGCTTCATCCAGATGTGCGGAGGCCTTTCCGAGCGCGAGATGACCGCCCAGGTGCTCGACAACATGGACATCGAGCGCGAGCGCGGGATCACCATCAAGGCCCAGGCCGTGACGCTCAAGTACAAGGCGAAGGACGGCAAGACCTACGAGCTCAACTTCATCGACACCCCGGGCCATGTCGACTTCTCATACGAGGTGTCCCGCTCGCTCTTCGCCTGCGAGGGCGCGCTTCTGGTCGTCGACGCCACCCAGGGCGTCGAGGCCCAGACGCTTGCCAACTGCTACCAGGCCGTCGACCTCGACTTGGAGGTCATCCCGGTGCTCAACAAGATAGACCTGCCGTCGGCCGATCCCGACAAGGTCGCAGCCGAGATCGAGGACCTCATCGGCATCGAGGCGCACGACGCCTGCCGCTGCAGCGCCAAGACCGGCGTGGGCGTGGGCGACGTGCTCGAGCGCATCGTCCACTCGATCCCAGCCCCCGGAGGCTCGCCCGACGCGCCGCTGCAGGCCCTCATCATCGACTCCTACTTCGACGACTACCTCGGCGTCGTGGCGCTGGTGCGCGTCAAGAACGGCACGCTGCGCCGCGGCGACAAGATCCGCGTGATGAGCCGCGGCGACACCTGGCAGGTCGAGCGCCTGGGCATCTCCACGCCCAAGCGCGTGGACGTCGACGTCCTAAACTGCGGCGAGGTAGGCTGGGTCGCCTGCGACATCAAGACCATCCACGGCGCCCCGGTCGGCGACACCATCACCCACGAGAAGAACCCCTGCAAGGAGCCGCTGCCGGGGTTCAAGAAGAGCAAGCCCCAGGTCTACGCGGGCATGTTCCCGGTCAACACCGACGACTACAACGCCTTCCGCGAGGCATTGGAGAAGCTCTCGCTCAACGACGCCTCGCTCTTCTTCGAGCCTGAGAACTCCAAGGCGCTGGGCTTTGGCTTCCGCTGCGGCTTCCTGGGGATGCTCCACATGGAGATCATCCAAGAGAGGCTTGAGCGCGAGTACAACCTCGACCTCATCACCACGGCGCCCACCGTGATCTACGAGGTAGTCGAGACCAATGGCGACATCGTGCACATCGACTCGCCGGCGGCGCTGCCGCCGGTGAGCAACATCGCCGAGATCCGCGAGCCCATCGCCGAGTGCCGCATGCTCACCCCGTCGGACTACGTGGGGCCGATCATGCAGCTGTGCCTTGAGAAGCGCGGGATCCAGACCTCGATGGTCTACCACGGCTCCCAGGTCGCGCTCACCTACGAGATCCCGATGAGCGAGGTCGTGCTCGACTTCTTCGACCGCCTGAAGTCGGTCTCGCGCGGGTACGCCTCGCTCGACTACGGCTTCAAGTGCTTCAGGCGCGAGGATCTCGTGAGGATGGACATACTCATCGCCGGCGAGCGCGTGGACGCGCTGGCGGTGATACTGCACCGCTCGGTGGCCGCCGCCCGCGGCCGCGACATCATCGCCCGCATGAAGGAGGTGATCCCCCGCCAGATGTTCGACATCCCCATCCAGGCGGCGATCGGCGCCCAGGTCATAGCGCGCGTCACAGTGAAGCAGATGCGCAAGGACGTGCTGGCCAAGTGCTACGGCGGCGACATTACCCGCAAGCGCAAGCTGCTTGAAAAGCAGAAGGCCGGCAAGAAGAGGATGAAGAAGCTTGGCAAGGTGGACGTGCCCCAGGAGGCCTTCCTTGCCATATTGACGGTGGGCAAGGACAAGTGATGAACATTTTCTCAGTGATTCTGGCGGCGCTCAGCGTGCTTACCGGCGCCTGCTGGCTCTACGATCGCATCAAGCGCCGCCCCCAGCGCAAGAAACGCGCTGAGGAGTTCAAGAAGAAGAACCCCGGCGCCAAGCGCAAGGAGATCGCCGCGATCATGGAGCCAGGCGGGATCATAGGGCAGAGCGGATCGCTCTTCTTCATAATCCTCTTCGTGTTCCTGTTTCGGGCCTTCCTCTTCGAGCCCTACCGCATCCCCTCCGGGTCGATGCTGCCGACGCTCCAGAGCGGCGACTTCATCGCCGTGAACAAGTGGGACTACGGGATCCGCAACCCCTTCACCAACTCGGTGATGATCAAGGTAGGCGAGCCTGCGCGCGGGGACGTCGTGGTCTTCAAGTACCCTGAGGACCCGAGCGTCGACTACATAAAGCGCGTGGTCGGGCTGCCTGGCGACGTCATCATCTACCGCGGCAAGGAGCTCTTCATATTCCCCAAGGGCACGAAGCTGTCTTCCGACGCCAAGCCCGTAGCGCGCAAGAGCCTGGGGCAGATGGCCGAGGGATCGGGATTTGCCCGCGAGACCTTCGACGTCTACGAGGAGGATCTGCTGGGGGTCAGGCACCGCATCCAGGTGAACCCCAACTCCGGGACTTTCGAGAACTACTTCTACACGCAGGGGAACCTGCCGCAGGGGGCCTGGAAGGTGCCTGAGGATCATGTCTTCGTGATGGGCGACAACCGCGACAACAGCAAGGACTCGCGCTTCTGGGGCTTCGTCCCCTACGAGAACCTCGTGGGCAGGACCGTCTGCATCTGGATGTCGCTCTCCTTTGACCGCGGATCCGACAGCATGCTGCCCTCATGGATCCCCTCCTCGTTCAACCTAGGCAGGATAGGAGGGCTCCATTGATGGACGACCGCAGCCAGATAAACATCTTCGCGCTGCAAAACCTCGAGCTGAGGCTTGGCTACGCCTTCCAGGACATCAGGCTCTTAGAGCAGGCACTCACGCACCGCAGCTTCGGCCCGGTGCACAACGAGAGGCTCGAGTACCTGGGCGACTCGATCCTGGGAATGATCATCGCCCGCAAGCTCTACGAGCTCTTCCCCAAGTCGCCCGAGGGCGATCTCACGCGCATGCGCTCGACGCTGGTGTGCGAGGTCATGCTCGCGGAGATCGCGCGCGAGTACGGCATCGGCGACTGCCTGAGGCTCGGCCCGGGCGAGCTCAAGACCGGCGGCATGCGCCGCCAGTCGCTCATCGCCGACGCCGTGGAGTCGATCATCGGGGCGATGTTCATCGACTCGGGCGACGACTACCCGCGCGTGCGCTCGGTGGTGCTCTCCTGGTTCAAGACCCGCCTGGCCACGATCCAGCCCGGCGAGGGGCAGAAGGACCACAAGTCGGCGTTGCAGGAGAAGATGCAGTCGCTGCACCGCCCGCTACCGTCGTACCACCTCGACGCGATCCACGGCACCGACGACAACCAGAGCTTCGACGTCTCCGTGAGGATCGAGGGGATCCCGGAGTTCAAGGGCAGCGGCACCTCAAAGCGCCGCGCTGAGCAGGAGGCGGCGGGCAAGGCCCTCGCCTACCTGCAGGAACATCCTTTAAAGCAGCTCAAGCGCTGAAGGGGCTTTTAGCATGCCAACGCATTTCGGCTTCGTGGCGATCATCGGCAGGCCCAACGTGGGCAAGTCGACGCTGATGAACCACCTCATCGGCCAGAAGGTCAGCATCACCTCGAGGAAGCCGCAGACCACGCGCAACCGCATCCTGGGCGTGGACACCCATGGCGACTACCAGGCCGCCTACGTCGACACCCCGGGCTTGCACCGCAAGGAGCCGCGCGCCATCAACCACCTGATGAACCGCGCCGCCCAGAGCGCGCTCTCGGGGGTTGACGCCGTGATCTTCGTGGTCGATCCCTTCACCTGGAATGACGACGACGAGATGGCCTTCGCGCGCGTGCGCCAGGCCGCCGCCTCCGGCGTGCCGGCGGTTCTGTGCATCAACAAGCTCGACATGCTCCACAAGGATCGTGCCGAGCTTTTGCCGGTGATGCAGCGCCTGTCCGAGAAGATGGACTTCAAGGCCGTGGTGCCGGTCTCGGCGCTCAAGGCGGTGAACCTTGACGAGCTGCGCAAGGTCGTGTTCGAGTGCCTGCCCGAGGGCGAGCACATGTACTCCGACGACTCCGTCACCGACCGCTCCTCGCGCTTCCTCGCAGCCGAGATCGTGCGCGAGAAGCTGATGCGCCAGATGGGCGACGAGCTGCCGTACTCCTCGACGGTCGAGATCGACTCCTTTGAGGAGGCGGAGGACCTGATCCGCATCAGCGCGACGATCCTCGTCGAGCGCCAGGGCCAGAAGAAGATGGTCATCGGTGCCGGCGGATCCCGCATCAAGAAGATCGGCACCGAGGCCAGGCTCGACATGGAAAAGCTCTTCGGGCAGAAGGTGTTCCTAAAGCTCTTCGTCAAGGTCAAGGCCGGCTGGGCCGACGACGAGCGCGCCCTGAAGAGCCTGGGCTACACCGACTTCGAGAAGCGGTGAGCGCCATCCCCGGGGCCCCCGAGCCCTGCTACCTCATCCACAGCAGGCCCTACCGCGAGCGCTCGCTGCTCCTGACGCTGCTCTCGCTTGCGCACGGGCGCGTCGGGGCGGTGTGCAGGGCCTCTGCAAAGGAGCTCAGCCGCATGCGGGCGCTGCTGCGCCCGTTCTCCCCGCTTGAGTGTGAGTTCGTGCGCGGGAGGTCCGAGCTTGCCGTGCTGCGCATGGCGCGCGCGGCCGGGCCAGCCGCTGAGATCCCAGCGCCTGCGGTATTCTGCGCAGGCTATGTCAACGAGCTCGTCTACTGGCTCTACCGCGACGACGAAGGCAGCCCGCAGTTCTTCGCGCTGTACATGAACACGATCGAGCGCCTGCGCAAGGGCGACGAGGCGATGGCGCTGCGCGATTTCGAGACCGGGCTGCTCTCGCAGCTTGGCTACGCGCCGGACTTCGGCCAGGGCGGCTTCGACGAGCGCGCGCGCTACAGCTTCATCCCAGGCGAGGGCTTTGCCATGGCTCAAGACGGCGATCCCGACGCGGTGGACGGCGCCGCGCTCAACGCCGTTGCAGCCGGGCTCACCGCCCGCCCTGACGCCCGCGCGGCCTTGAAGGCCGTCAACCGCGCCGCGATCGCCTCGCTCCTAAACGGGCGCAGGCTGCGCTCGCGCGATCTTTATGCGTCATACCTCAAGGAGGCCCGTGATGGTCAGCTTCTACGTCCCCAGAAAAAAGTCATTTGACCGCAGCGCCTTCGAGCTTGAATGCGCCTCCCTCGACATCAAGGGTCAGGGCGTCGGCAAGGCGCGCAGCTGCGTGTGGTTCTGCGAGGATCTGCTCCCAGGCGAGGTAGCCCGCGTACAGCCTGTTTGGCAGAAGGGCACGACCGGGCAGTGCTCGATCATCAAGCTCCTCAAGCGCTCCGAGCGCAGGATGGAGGATCCCTGCCCGGTGCGCGGGCAGTGCGGCGGGTGCCCGCTTGCCCACATCAATCCGGACGACGCCCTGGACGCGAAGGTAGCGGGGATCCGCAGGATCTTCAAAAAGGCGGGGATCGAGCTCTCCGCGCCGTCCTTCATCGAGCGCAGCCCGCAGCAGGGCTACCGCCGCAGCTGCCGCCTGGCCGCGCGCTTCGACCGCGGGGTGTTCCGCCTGGGCTTTCGCGCAGGCAAGTCCAAGGACGTCTGCACCATCGACTCCTGCCTCACGCTCTGCCCTGAGCTCAACAATCTCCTGCCAGAGCTCAGGGAACTTCTGGGATCGCTTAGGTGCCGCGGCAAGATCGGCCACGTCGAGCTCGTGCAGGGCGACGAGGCGGCCGGCATTAACCTGCGCGTGACCGCGGCCATTCCCAAGGAGGACGAGGAGGCGCTTGCAGCCTTCGCCAAGGCGCGGCGGATCGTGGTCAGCGCCACCGAGAACGTCATGGAGCGCACCTCCGAGGGCATGAAGGAGCTGCCGCGCTCCCGCCTCATCTGCGGCGATCCTGACTTGCTCTACATCACCTCGGACGGGATCAGGATCCTCTGCCGCGGCGACTCCTTCGTGCAGGTCAACCGCGAGGTGAACAAGGCCATGGTCGGGCGCGTGCTCAAGGCCGTGGATCCGAAGCCCGGGATGAGCGTGCTCGACCTCTTCTGCGGCATCGGCAACTTCACGCTGCCGCTTGCCAAGTCGGGAGCCAAGGTTGTCGGCGCCGACGTCGTGGACTCGATGACCGAGCTTGCGACAAGGAGCGCGAAGCTTGCCGGGATCTCCACCGCCTCCTTCGTGACGGTGGATCTTGACGAGGCGTTTGAAAAGGACGAGTTCGCCCTGGGCGACCACGACGCCGTGGTCATGGACCCTGGAAGGGAGGGCGCCTCGCGCGCCTGCGCCTACTGCGCCAAGCGTGGCTTCCCGCTCGTGGTCCTGGTCTCATGCAATCCGCTTGCCGCCGCGCGCGATCTGCCGCAGATGCTCTCAAGCGGCTACTCCATCAAGGAGTGGGGGATCTTCGACATGTTCCCGCGCACGGCCCACATCGAGACTGTCATAGTGCTCACGAGGGCAAAAGGGAAGAAGGCCTGAGGTTGGATGCAGGCGTACCCGGCGCGGAAATGGGTGCGGGCGGGATTGATCGTAATTTTGGAGGGCTGACGATGAGGATCGCCAAGGCGGACGAGGATCAACTTGAAGCTGTCAGGAGCTCTTACCACTCGCTGATAGACGCGATGAAGGATTCCCAGTACGACATCGGGTGAAAGAAGGACATCTATCCGGCCCCTGAGTTCCTTAAGGAATCGATAGAAGCCGGGGAGCTCTGCATCTGCCTTGAGGACGGCAATATCGCAGGCGCGATGGTGCTCAACCACCAGTGCAATGAAGGGTACGGCAGGTTCAAGTGGCAGACCGAGGCTTCAGAAGGGGAGATCCTGGTCATCCGCGCGCTTGGCGTCCATCCTGCATATGGCGGCAAAGGCTATGGTTAGGAAGGCGTTTGAGGTTGGCGACTGCCCTTGTGCGCCCTAATCGGACCAGCCGCCGCGCCGGGCCTGAGTCCCTTCGTGAGTGTAAAGCGGGCAAAAGCTGCACTTCCAAGTCTTCCTGGGAAAGATAAAGGCTGGCGCCGTGATGCGGCTTGCGCACCCCCAATCTTCAGCGTTTAGGGAACATTTTGATATCTTGGTATGAGAAATGTTCCCTAAAAGGAGACGATCCTAATGTCTGCATTCGATGAAATTCAGGAAGCGCTTCGGCAACGGGCGGACCTGAATGCAAGGCTTTCGCTGATCCCTTACGAGGGCACGCCTGAAGTCAAGGAAGTGAGCGGCCGGAAATACTTGTACACGCGAAAGCGCATAGGCAGCAGGGTTGCCTCCACCTATGTCGGGGCCTACTCGGACGATCTCTATCAACTGATCCTTCGCAGCACCCGCGAGGCTCGGGAGTTTCGAAAGCAGATCCGCAAGCTCGACAAGCTCCTTGCCAATCTTGGGTACCAGGGAGGCGAGCTTCCGCCACGCGTGGTTCATAATCTGGACTTCGCCCGTGCCAACATGAAGGCGAACATCTATGACCAGGCGATCTTGGAGGGGGGGCCACATCCTTTCTGCAGACCGAGGAGATCATAGACAACGGCAAGGTAAGCGGCATGACGGCAACCGATGTCCAGAAGATCCTCAACCTCAAGCACGCCTGGGAGTTCATCTTGGACGAGGATGTGATTCAGGCAAGGAGCGACTACTACGTCCTCTGCCATATTGCCAGGCTCGTAAACGAGGGCTTTTTCGCAGACGGCGGAAGGATCCGTGGCGTGCCGGTGGCGATCGGTGGATCGTCCTGCGTTCCTCCCATCCCAGTGGAGTGCGAGGTGAAGGATCAGATCGAAAACATCCTCTCATCGGACATGCCCGATATCGACAAGTCGATACATCTGTGCCTCTACACGATGAAGGCGCAGGTCTTCCTTGACGGAAACAAGCGCTCGGCCGTGATCTTTGCCAATCATTTCCTGATAGCCCACGGGCAGGGATTCATCGTGATCCCAAAGAGGCATGTTCCCAAGTTCAAGAAGCTGCTTGCCGCATGCTACGAGGGGGGCGATGCCGGGTTCATCGTGGGTTTCATAAAAGAGAACTGCTGGAAGAGTTTTTGACGGTCCCGCAAGCACCTGCGCCATGCGCGGGATTGGGTTTTGCAGTTTGAATGCAGAAGACAAGGCGCGCGCGGCCTGGCGCGGCCAGCGCAGGCTGTTTTGCTTTTTCAAGTTGTAGTGAACTCGTAGTCAACTTAAACCAGGACACAGGTTCAGCAAAAGCCGGGGCGAGGTCGGAGCTCTTGCGGACCATCCCGGCTTTTGGAACGGAACTTTTCGCTCTTTGACGGGCCGCCTGCCATTCATGGTTTAAAATCCCTTCGCATGGATCAAGCGCATCAGGGGAGCGGTAAGGAATGGTCGCGATCAGGGACACCCACGAGCCTTCATTCGACTTCAAGAACTGGATAGACGATCTCAAGCTGCCGGACGCCGACCGGCTTGAGCTCCACAAGACCAGCGACTTCGTGATCTCCTGCCTTGAGGATCGCGAGAAGAAGCTCAAGAAGGAGAACGTCGAGGCCGACCGCGAGCGCTTCGTGAGGCTCTCGGCCGAGATAGTCTCCGTGCTCATGACCGTCAACATGGACCTGATGTCGCTCAAGGTCAGCATCATCTACCCGGCATTTGAGAACGGCTACATCACCCCGGCCCAGGTCCTCGAGCACTTCGGGCCCGAGGTGCACAAGCTCCTTTTGAACGTCCGCAAGATGGAGGCCATCCGCTTCCTCCAGACCATCAACTCCGGCACCGCCTCGGAGGAGCAGGTAGACCGCATCAGGCGCATGCTCCTTGCGATGGTCGAGGACGTGCGCGCGGTGGTCATCAAGCTTGCCGAGCGCATCGCGGTCATCAGGGCCGCGGCCAACGCCGACGAGGTGGTGCGCACCGCCATCGCCCGCGAGGTCGCGAACATCTACGCCCCGCTTGCCAACCGCCTGGGCATCGGCCAGCTCAAGTGGGAGCTCGAGGATCTGGCCTTCCGCTGCCTGCATCCTGACAAGTACCGCGAGATTGCCCGCGACCTGGGCGAGAGGCGCGTCGACCGCGAGAAGTACATCGAGAACTTCGTGAACGAGCTTTCCGATCTCCTCAAGAAGGAGGGGATCAAGTGCGAGGTCTACGGCAGGCCCAAGCACATCTACAGCATCTGGCGCAAGATGCAGCGCAAGCACCTGCGCTTTGACGAACTCTACGACATCCGCGCCGTCCGCGTGATCGTCGAGAAGATCTCCGACTGCTACGCCGTGCTCGGCATCGTCCACACCAGGTGGCGCCACATCCAGGAGCAGTTTGACGACTACATCGCCAACCCCAAGGCCAACGGCTACCAGTCCATCCACACCGTGGTCTACGGCGACGGGGACAAGCGCGTGGAGATCCAGATCCGCACGCGCAACATGCACAACACCGCCGAGCTGGGCGTGGCCGCGCACTGGAAGTACAAGGAAGGGGCGGGGCAGAGCTCGGGCGTCGAGCAGCGCATCAACTGGCTGCGCAAGCTCCTGGCGTGGAGGGACGACCTGGTCGAGTCCGGCACGCTTATGGAGAAGTTCCGCAACCAGGTCTTCGAGAACGAGGTCTACGTCTTCACGCCGGCAGGCGAGGTGCTCGACCTGCCGCAGGGCGCGACCCCGCTGGACTTCGCCTACTCGGTGCACACCATGGTCGGCCACCGCTGCATCGGCGCGAAGGTGAACGGGAGGATCGTCCCCTTCAACTATGTGCTGCACACCGGCGAGACCGTCGAGATAATCACCCAGAAGAACCCCAACCCCTCGCGCGACTGGCTCAACCCGGACAACGGCTTCATCAAGACCGCGCGGGCGCGCGCGAAGGTGCAGTCCTACTTCCGCAAGCTCGACTACGACCGCAACCGCGACAGCGGCTACGACGACGTGCTGCGCGAGTGCGAGCGCAGGGGGCTTGGGATCGGGCGCGACGCGCTCACCGCGATGGTCTCGGCCAACCTCCAGCGCTTCAACGTCAAGAAGGCCGACGACCTCTTCGCCGCAGTTGGCGCTGGCGACACCAGCGTCAACACCGTGCTGGCCTTCGTCTTAAACCTCGCCGAGGCCGGGAAGAGCGAGGAGCAGAAGCAGGCTGAGCTCAACGCGATCATCGAGCAGAAGTCCAACACCGCCATCCAGCAGCACAACCGCCAGAAGCCCGGCGCGGTGATAGTCGACGGCGTGGGCAATCTGCTCACGCACATCGCCAAGTGCTGCCAGCCGATCCCGGGCGACGAGATAGTGGGCTTCATCACCAAGGGCCGCGGCGTCTCCATCCACCGCAGGTCCTGCGAGCAGTTGAAGGCGCTCGCGCTCTCAGAGCCCGAGAAGGTGGTGCCGGCGCAGTGGGGCAGCTCGGGCGACAAGACCTACACGATCACGATGAGGATCACGGGCCAGGACTACTCGGGCATGCTGCGCGACATCACCACGCTCATTGCCAACGAGAAGCTCAACATCGCAGGCGTGAGGTCGCGCGTTGACAGCAAGAACATGACGAGCATCATCGACATCGACCTGCTGGTCACCGGGCTCTCGGCCTTCGACCGCCTGGCAGCCAAGATCAGGGCCATCCCCCAGATCACCTCGATAGAGCGCATGTAGCCTCTCCTGCGGGCAGGGCGCGCAGCGCCCTCCCTTTTAAAGCCTTCGCCCGCGCCCTGCGCGGGCCGCCACCGCCTAGTGCTGGGGCGATGCTCAAGCCTTCATGCGTCTGCGTGAGCTTTCTTTTAATCTCTTTGTTTATCAATATATTGTTTATCGGCGCTTCGATTTGCAAAGCGTGTGCCCAGGCCCGATGCCTGCCCGGTGCGGTGGATTCCCTATGCTATAATCGCTGGGTTATGTGAAATTCTTTTCGGCGGAGTATCCATGTCGTCATCCAACGAGAAAAAGAGCGCTGAGCCCAAGAAGCCATTGAAGCTTATCTTCGTCACGGGGGGCGTCGTCTCCTCCCTGGGCAAGGGCATTGCCGGCGCCTCGCTCGCGGCCGTGCTCGAGGCCCGCGGGCTCAAGGTCACCATCATCAAGCTTGATCCCTACATCAACGTCGATCCAGGCACGATGAGCCCGATCCAGCACGGCGAGGTGTTCGTGACCGAGGATGGCGCGGAGACCGACCTCGATCTCGGCCACTACGAGCGCTTCATCCACGCCAGGATGTCGCACAAGAACAACTGCACCACCGGCAGGATCTACTCCGAGGTGATCCGCAAGGAGCGCCGCGGCGACTACCTTGGCGCCACCATCCAGGTGATCCCGCACATCACCAACGCGATCAAGGAGAAGATCATCGACGGCGCCGAGGGCAATGACGTCACGCTCGTCGAGATCGGCGGCACGGTCGGCGACATCGAGTCGCAGCCGTTCCTCGAGGCCATCCGCCAGCTGGCCGTCGAGATCGGGCGCGAGAACGCGGTGTTCATGCACCTGACCCTGGTTCCGTACCTCAAGACCTCAGGCGAGGTGAAGACCAAGCCGACCCAGCACTCCGTGAAGGAGCTGCTCTCCATCGGCATCCAGCCTGACGTGCTCATATGCCGCTCCGAGGTCAGCATCCCGCCGCACGAGCGCCACAAGATCGCGATGTTCTGCAACGTGCCCGAGCGCGCGGTCATCTCCTTGAAGGACGTCGATTCCATCTACAAGATCCCGGCGATCTTAAAGTCCCAGTACCTCGACCAGTTCATCGTCGACCGCTTCGGCTTCAAGGTGCCGGAGGCCGACCTCTCGGACTGGGAGCAGGTGCTCTACCAGCAGGCCAACACCGTGGGCGAGGTCAACATCGGCATGGTGGGCAAGTACGTGGAGCTCCACGACGCCTACAAGTCGGTGAACGAGGCCCTGAAGCACGGCGGCCTCAAGAACCGCCTGACGGTCAACATCAAGTACATCGACTCCGAGGACGTCGAGGTCAAGGGCACCGAGGTGCTCGAGGGCCTGGACGCGATCCTGGTGCCCGGCGGCTTCGGCAAGCGCGGCATCGAGGGCAAGGTCATGGCCGCGCGCTACGCGCGCGAGCACAAGATCCCCTACCTGGGGATCTGCCTTGGCATGCAGGTGGCCATCATCGAGTACGCCCGCGACGTGGCCAACATGCCCGGCGCCAACTCAACCGAGTTCGACCCCGAGACCAAGTACCCGGTCGTCGCGCTCATCACCGAGTGGCTGGGCGAGGACGGCAAGGTCGAGAAGCGCTCCGGCGCGTCCGACCTGGGCGGCACCATGAGGCTCGGCGGCCAGCTGTGCCACTTGAAGAGCGGCACGCTCGTGCGCAAGCTCTACGGCAAGGACGACATCGTCGAGCGCCACCGCCACCGCTATGAGGTCAACAACAACCTCATCGGCGACCTCGAGAAGGCGGGCATGCGCGTTGCCGGTATGTCGACCGACAACCGCCTCGTCGAGTGCGTCGAGATCCCCAGCCACCCCTGGTTCATCGGCGTTCAGTTCCACCCCGAGTTCACCTCCAACCCGCGCACCGGGCACCCGCTCTTCACGGGGTTCATCCGCGCGGCCAAGGAATACCAGGACGGCAAGCTCTGAGGACAGGGTGAGATGCGTCTTTTAGGGATTGTGCTCGCCGGCGCCATCGCCTTTCTGGCCTATGACATGTGGGGAGGCCGCAACGGCTTCCTCCAGTACCAGAACGTCGCCGTCCAGGTGGCGGAGGCCAAGGCGAAGTCAGACAAGCTGACGATGCGCAACCAGGCCCTCGAGGACGAGATCGAGGACCTCCAGCAGGGCAACCTCACGCTCGAGGAGCTGGCGCGCAACGATCTCGGGATGATCAAGCCCGACGAGACCTTCTACAGGGTCATCGAGCCAGACCGCAGCTCTGCCAGGTGAGAATGCAGCCGATAGCCGACGCAGTCATCCCCGCAGCCGGGGTGGGGCGCCGCATGGGCGGCGCCGTGCCCAAGCAGTACTTGAAGCTCGGGGGGATCCCCGTGCTCGAGCGCACGGCGCGGATCTTTCTAAAATGCCCCAAGGTGCGCAAGGTCATAATCCCCATAAGCAGGGATGACGGCTTCTTCGCCTCCCTGCCCATCGCCTCGGATCCCAGGGTCGAGGCCTGCGAGGGCGGATCCGAGCGCTTTGAGAGCGTCATCGCGGGGCTCGCGCGCTGCAAGGCGCCTTTCGTCCTGGTCCACGACGCGGCAAGGCCGCTTCTTTCAGATCAAGATCTTAAGCGGGTGCTCGATGCAGGCACCAAGGACGATGACGGAGCGATCCTCGCGCAGCGCATGGCCGACACGGTAAAGCTCGAGGAGGATGGGCGCTGCCTGCGCACGGTGCCGCGCAAGGCGCTGTGGCGCGCGCTTACCCCCCAGGTCTTCCGGACGGAGCTGCTCTTAAAGGCCCTTGAGAAGGCCCGCGCGCGCGGCCTTGAGATCACCGACGACGCGTCGGCCATGGAGGCGGCGGGCTACCGCCCGCGCCTGGTCGAGGCCTCAAGCCCCGACTTCAAGATCACCCTCCGGCAGGATCTCGCCCTGGCGGAGGCCCTTGTGGGAGACAGGACATGAAGATGAGGATCGGCCACGGCTTTGACGTCCACCGCTTCGGCACGGGCGCGGGGCCCATCGTGATCGGCGGGGCGAGGGTGCCCTCGGAGCACTGCCTCATCGCGCACTCGGATGGCGACGTGCTGCTGCACGCGCTGTGCGATGCGCTGCTGGGGGCCCTGGCCATGGGCGATATCGGCCACCTCTATCCGGACAGCGACGACCGCTTCCTCGGCATCGACAGCCGCGAGCTCCTGCGCGACGTCGCATCGAGGATCAATGCCGCCGGCTGGCGCGTTTCTAACGCCGACATGACGATAATCGCGCAGGTTCCCAAGATGGCCCCTTATGAGGAGGAGATGAGGTGCAACATCGCCTCGGATCTTGGAATCGATGTCTCATGCGTGAGCGTCAAGGCGACCACCACCGAGAAGCTCGGCTTCACCGGGCGCTCCGAGGGCATAGCCTGCGAGGCTGTCTGCCTGCTCGAGGGCGCCTGAACCCATCACATGTCCGGTAGAAATCCCATGAAGGCATTAAGTTTCTTTTCGTACATCTACGAGCTTTGCATCAAGCTTGCAAAGCACCCCAAGGCATCCTGGTTCCTCGTCGCAGACAGCTTCTGCGAGTCGGTGTTCTGGCCGATCCCGCCTGATGTGATGCTCGCCCCGATGTGCCTGGCCACGCCCAAGCGCGCCTACCGCTATGCGCTCATCACCGTCATAGCTTCCATCGCCGGCGCCGTCTGCGGCTACTACCTGGGGTATTTCATCTACGATCCCTGGATCAAGGATCTCATCGAGTACTTCCACCAGACCGCGAACATGGAAACCGTGCGCGGCTGGTTCACCATGCGCTACGGCGTGCTGATGATCTTCATCGGGGCCTTCACCCCGATCCCCTACAAGATCATCGCGGTCACCTGCGGCGTCATGGCAGCCGAGAGCGTCGCGCGCACCGGAAGCGCGGGCATGCTCTCGATATTCTTCTTCGTGCCGGTGTCCATAGTCGGCCGCGGCCTGAGGTTCTACCTCGAGGCCGGGGTGATTGCGTGGGGCGGCGAGAGGATGGAGAAGGCCATCCGCCGCTACATCGACTACATCGGCTGGGCAATCGTCCTACTGGTGCTCTTCTATGTCGTCTACAAGCTTGTTTTCTAACCTCAAGAGGAATTATTCAGCCATCGCCGCGCTCGCGCTCTGCGGCGCGGCCGCGTCGCTCTCCGCCTGCTCGGGCGACAGCATGAACGCACAGGTCGTGGACGCCAATGCCGATCCCATGGCCCAGCGCCAGGCCGTGGTGCAGCAGCGCCAGGCGCGGCCGCGCGTCGTGAACCGCACGGTGAGCGTGCACCGCTCCTTCCAGGAGCAGCCGTCAGGCGGCAATGCGACTTCCGTTCAAAGCTCCTCCTCCACCGACTACGTGGTGCAGCAGGGCGACACCCTCTTCTCGATCGCCTTCAGGTACGGCCAGAACTACAAGTCGCTGGCCCAGGACAACGGCATCGAGCCCCCATACAGCATCAAGACGGGGCAGGTCATCCACATCGGCGGCAGCGCCCAGAGCGCCTCGAGCCAGAGCGGCTCCTATACCGTGAAGCAGGGCGACAACCTGACCTCGGTCTCGCGCGCAACCGGGATCCCGCCTTCGGCCATCGTGCGCGTCAACAACCTTCAGGCTCCCTACCGCCTGGTGCCCGGCCAGGTCCTGACCATCGAGGATCCCGACGCGCGCCGCGCCACCTCGCGCTCTGAACAGCAGGTCGTCCCGGTCGCGGGCGTTCAGGCAGGCACGGTCACCGACACCGTGGTCTCGCGCAAGGTCACGGTAAGCGGCCCCAACGGCACCAAGACCACGGTCGAGGGCGGCGACAAGGCCCAGCAGGACAAGGCTCAGGCATCCCAGCCCCAGCAGGGCGAGGCCGTGGCCGCCACCACGCCGGTTGCGTCCGGGCGCACCCGCAGCGCCGGAGGCGTGACCTGGATGTGGCCTGCCAGCGGCAAGGTGATCCGCAGCTTCAGCTTGAACGAGAACGGCAACAAGGGCATCGACATCGCGGGCACTCGCGGCCAGAACGTCATGGCGGCCGCCGACGGCCAGGTGGTTTATGCCGGCAACGCCCTACGCGGATACGGAAATCTTGTTATCATCAACCACGACAACGAATACCTGTCGGCGTACGCCCACAATGATTCGCTGCTGGTGCGCGAGGGCCAGAAGGTCAAGCGCGGCCAGAGCGTGGCCAGGATGGGCTCTACCGATTCGGATCGCGTGAACTTGCACTTCGAGATCAGGTACCGCGGCAAGTCGGTCAACCCGCTGGGCTACTTGCCCCGCTGAGGCGGCGCGGTGTTGCACTATAAGAACTACATAAAAATATTAAAAATATCAGACAAATATGAGAAAATACAAGCGTCCGACTGAGCCTGAGGAGGAGCCGTCTGCCGAGGAAGCGCAAGAGATGGAAGGCGCGGAGATAGACAGGGGATCCGGGCGCGGAAAGGGAGGCGGCGACGATCTGCTGTCGGCCTACTTCAGCTCGATCCGCAAATACCCGCTGCTCACGCCGGAACAGGAGATAGAGATCGGCCGCAAGGCGCGCCAGAACGACCGCAAGGCCATCGACACCATGATCACCTCGAACCTCAGGCTGGTGGTCAACATCTGCAAGGACTACCGTATGCGCGGCGTGCCGATGCTCGACCTCATCGAGGAGGGCAACCTGGGCCTGATCCATGCAGTCGAGAAGTTCGACCCCGACCGCGGCTTCAGGTTCTCGACCTATGCGACATGGTGGATCCGCCAGAGCATCGAGCAGGCGATCATCAGCCAGTCGCGCATGATCAGGCTGCCCGTGCACATCGTCAAGGAGATCAACTCCTACAAGCGCATCCGCAAGCGCCTTGCCGACGAGCTGCAGACCGACGACATCTCGGTGGGGCAGATCGCCAAGGCCGCGAACAAGGACTCAACCCACGTGCGCAAGCTCATGCAGCTCTCAGACGGCACGACCCAGGTCTCGAACACCCTCTACGGGGGCGACGACGACCGCGAGATGTCGATCATGGACATCCTGCCTGACAACTCCATCGCGACCCCCACGAAGTCGATGGACCGCCACGAGCTCGTCTCGATCATAAGGAAATGGTTCCGCGGACTTGACGAGAAGCAGCGCCTGGTGGTGCTGAACCGCTTCGGGCTTGGCGGGGCCGAGGTCATGACCCTCGAGGACGTGGGCGCGAAGATCAACCTCACCCGCGAGCGCGTGCGCCAGATCCAAAACGAGATCCTAAGGAATCTCCGCAAGCTGTGCGAGGAGAACGGCATCGACGCCTCGGCCCTATCGGACGACAGCGACCACTGACGAAAATCCCCCGGGGCGTCCGCCCCGGGGGATCCCCGCTGCCCAAAAATTGCAGGTTGAATCAAGGCCGCCGCGGCAGCCTCGGATGGCTTGCGCCTTATTCCCCCTCCTCGGCGCGCGCCAGATCGCGAAGCCTTGAGAGCTCGTTCAAGGCTTGAAGCGGGGTCATCGAGTTGACGTCTACTCCCAGAAGCTCGCTGAAGGCCTTGGGCTTGACCAGCCTCTCGACCGCCTTTGCCTGGGCCTCGCGCACGGCCGCTGCCTTCCCTGAATCCGCCGCAGCCATCGCGCCATGCTGCGCCTGCGTTGCCTGCTGCGCGGCGGCAGTGTCTTGCCTGCCGCGGCTTCCTATCTCCCCGCGGGCCCAGGCGAGCGCCTCGCCCGGCAGTCCTGCGAGCTTTGCCACCTCCAAGGCGTAGGAGTACTGCTGGCTCCCCTCGCTTGCGTGGTAGAGGAAGACGATGCGCCCGCCGGACTCCTCGGCCTTGAAGCACAGGCTCAGCACGTCGGGCCTGGTCTTTGAGAGATCCGAGATCCCAGCGTAGTGGGTCGAGAAGAGCGCGATGCAGCGCGAGCGCTCGACCAGGTAGCAGGCGATCGCGTGGGCGAGGGCCTCGCCCTCGACCGCGCTGGTGCCGCGGCCGATCTCGTCCATGATCACGAGCGACCTCTGGGTGGCGTTGTTGAGGATGGCCGCCGCCTCCTCCATCTCGACCATGAAGGTGGACCTGCCAGAGACCAGATCGTCCGACGCGCCGATCCTCGTGAAGATCCTGTCGATGTCGCCGATGCGCGCCGAGGCGGCTGGGACGAAGCATCCGGCCTTGGCCATGATGCAGATGATCGCGGCCTGGCGCATGAAGGTGGACTTGCCGCCCATGTTGGGGCCGGTGATCACGGCAAGGCGCTTCTCCCCCATTTTGAGGCTGTTTGAGACGAAGGGCCTTGAGGTCAAGGTCTCGATGACCGGGTGCCGGCCCTCGCGGATCTCTATCTCGGATCCGGAGGAAAGCTCCGGGCGCACGTAGCCGTGCTCGTCGGAGACTGCCGCGAAAGACGCGAGCGCGTCTATGTTGGAGAGCGCGGAGGCGAGCGAGGTGATCCCCTCGAGCCTTGCGCGCAGCTTTTGGAGCAGGTCGTCGTAGAGCTCCTTTTCAAGCTCGAGCGAGCGCTCCTTGGCGTTGAGCGCCTTCTCCTCAAGCTCGCGCAGCTCGGGGGTGGTGTAGCGCTCGACGTTCTTCAAGGTCTGCTTGCGGTGGTAGCGCTCGGGGGCGTTGGCGCCCTGGGATCTCGGCATCTCGATGTAGTAGCCCGAGACCGAGTTGAAGCCGACCCTCAACGCCTGGATCCCGGTCTCCTCGCGCTCCTTCTCCTCAAGCCTGGCGAGCATGTCGCCGCTTCCTGACATCAGGGCGCGCAGCGAGTCGAGTTCCTCGCTGTACCCGTCGGCGATGACCCCGCCGTCGCGGATGAAGGTCGAGGGCACCTCGGCGATGGCGCGGTTCAAGAGGTCGAGCACATCGGGAAGCGGGACTACCCCCTCGGCGGCATGCTTGAGCGCCGCATCGCCTGTCGCCTCGAGCTCCGCCTTGATCTGCGGGGCTGCGGCCAGGGCCGAGCGCAGCACCATCATGTCCTTGGGCCTCGAGGTGCCAAGCCCGATGCGGGCGCCGACGCGCTCGAGATCCCCAGCCTCGGAAAGGAGGGCTTGGAGCTTTCCTGATCCCGCCTCGACAAGCGCGCCCACCACGTCGAGCCTGGCATTCGCCTTGTCCTGGTTGCGCAAGGGCTGCGCGATCATCCGGCGCAGGGCGCGCGAGCCCATCGCGGTTGCGCAGCGGTCGAGCACCGAGACCAAGGTCCCCTCGCTGCCGCCGCGCAGATTCTCGAAGAGCTCGAGGTTGCGCTGGGCGGTGCGATCCAGGAGCACGCACGAGCCGCTGTCGTCGCGGCGCAGCGAACGGACATGGGCCATTGGCCCTGACTGGGTGGTCTTCACATAGGCGAGCAGGGCGCCTGCGGCGCAGATCCCGTCCTCGAGATCCTCGACGCCGAAGCCAAAGAGGCTCTGGGTGCCGAACTGCGAGCACAGGAGCCTGTAGCACGTGGCAGGCTCGAAGTTCCACGCCGGGATGCGCTTGTGGCTTGAGATCCCCTCTAAGAGATCCCCCTCCTCAAACTCTTCGGGGCAGACCACCTCGGCGGGGCTGGCGCGATCCAGGAAGAGCCTGACCTCGCGCCCGGTCGCGGCGATGGTGGTGGTGAAGCGCCCGGAGCCTAGGGAGAGCGCGGCCAGGCCGTAGTAGGCCTTGCCGCGGCAGACGCAGGCGATGAGGTTGTCCTCGCGGTCGGGGGCGATGCCGTCGTCGGTGGCGGTGCCCGGAGTGATGATGCGGGAGATCTTGCGGGTGAAGATCTTGACCTTGCCCTTGCCAGGCTCCTCGTTCTGCTCGCAGATCACCACCGACTCGCCCATGCGGATGAGGCGGGCCACGTAGTTGTCCACGGCGTGGAAGGGGACTCCTGCAAGCGGGATCGGCTTGCCGTTGTTGGTGCCGCGGCGCGTGAGCGTGAGGTTCAAAAGGCGCGACGCCTTGACCGCGTCGTCGTAGAACATCTCGTAGAAGTCGCCCAAGCGGTAGAAGACCAGGGTGTCGGGGTACTTGGCCTTGACCTCCAGGTACTGCTTCATCATGGGGGTCGAGCCCTCCATGAGGGCCTCGGCGTCCTGCGCCTTGCTGTGCTGCTCCCCTGTTTCCATCACACTGCCTCGCTTTATCGTTGGAATGGCATTTTACCAAACGCATGATGTCCGGCCGCCGCGGCGGGGAAAACGCGCAACCGGGGATTTTTCGCTGTGCTATGCTCGAATCCGTTCCGCTTGCCTCCGGCGCAGGTTGATAAATCAGGCGCTAAATTTTAGGCGAGATTGCATGATCAAGTCTAAAATTTAAGTATAATGACGGCAACGGATGAATCGTTTTATCGGAGAATCAAGTCATGGCCGCAGCAGCAAAGGACAAGGAAAAGGCAGGCAAGGGCAGCAACTCCAAGCTCAATCCGCTGGTCAGGAACCTGACCAAGGACGCGAAGAAGGAGGAGGCCCTCGCCGCCGCGATGAACCAGATCGAGCGCCAGTTCGGCAAGGGCGCGATCATGCGCCTGGGGCAGACTGGCACGCTTGACATCGAGGCGATCCCCACGGGCTCGCTCTCGCTCGATCTGGCGCTGGGCATCGGCGGACTGCCGATGGGCCGCATCGTCGAGATCTACGGCCCCGAGTCCTCGGGCAAGACCACGCTCACGCTCGAGCTCATCGCCCAGGCGCAGAAGCGCGGCAAGATCTGCGCCTTCATCGACGCCGAGCATGCCCTCGACCCGACTTACGCCAAGAAGCTCGGCGTGAAGATCGAGGACGTCTTCATCTCCCAGCCTGACACCGGCGAGCAGGCGCTCGATATCTGCGAGACGCTGGTGCGCTCCGGCGGCGTCGATGTCGTGGTCATCGACTCGGTCGCGGCCCTGGTGCCCAAGGCCGAGATCGAGGGCGACATGGGCGACGCCCACGTCGGCCTCCAGGCCCGCCTGATGTCCCAGGCGCTGCGCAAGCTCACCGGCATCATCAAGCAGGCCAACTGCATGGTGGTGTTCATCAACCAGCTGCGCATGAAGATCGGCGTGATGTTCGGCAACCCCGAGACCACCACTGGCGGCAACGCCCTCAAGTACTACGCCTCGGTCAGGCTCGACATCCGCAAGAACGGCCAGATCAAGGAAGGCGGCAAGGACAAGAAGGACAAGGACGCCAAGGTCCTGGGCAACGAGACCACGGTGAAGGTGGTCAAGAATAAGGTCGCCCCGCCGTTCAAGACCGCGCACTTCCAGATCTTCTTCAACTACGGCATCGCCAAGAACGGCGAGATCCTGGACCTGGGCGAGAAGGCGGGCGTGGTCAAGAAGACCGGCGCCTGGTACTCCTACAAGGGCGAGAAGATCGGGCAGGGCAAGCTCAACGCGATGAAGTACCTGGACGAGCACCCCGAGGTTGCCGACGAGGCCGAGAAGGCGATCCGCGAGTACTTCAAGGACAACTCGAGCTACAGCGAGACCACCGAGATCGGCTCTTCCTCGGAGGGCGATGACGATGCAGGCGGCGACGCCGACGCTCTCGACGATGCGCAGCTTGACGACATCAAGGAAGAGGATCTCATCACCCCCTTCCCCGAGGACATCTGAGGATCCTAGATGGCCTTCGCCTCCCGCGCTCCCGACGACTCGACCGAGAAGGCCTACATCGCCTGCATCAGGCTGCTCGGGCGGCGCGAGTACTCGAAGGCCGAGCTCTTGCGCAAGCTGAAGCTGCGCTTCACTCCCGAGGCGGCGCGGCAGGCGGTCGTGCGCGCCTCGGACGAGGGCGCGCAGAGTGATGAGAGATTTGCGCAGATGCTCGTGCGCCATGGCATCAGCAACTGCCTGGGGCCGCTGAGGCTCAGGCTCGAGGCAAAAAAGCGCGGCTTCGATCCCGATGCGCTCGAACCCTACATGGAGGAGGCGGACTTCCATTCAGCCGCCCTCGACTTCCTCAGGCGCCGCTACAGCGGGGCCGATCTTTCCGATTTCAAGACCCAGCAGAAGATGAAGGCCGCGCTCTACCGCCGCGGCTTTGATCCACAAACCTGCGTCGAGGCCTGCGAGCAATTTTCCCAGTCCGAATAAACCGCGCCTTCAGGCAAGGTATAATCAGCCTTTGGACGTGAAAGGTCACAAAACTTTTAGGTTAATTTCTCATCATGTACATGACAACAGACCAGATACGCCAAAAGTATCTGGATTTCTTCCGCGAGCGCGGCCATACGGTCGTGCGCTCGAGCTCGCTGGTGCCGCACAATGATCCGACGCTGCTGTTCACCAATGCAGGCATGAACCAGTTCAAGGACGTGTACCTCGGGAAGGAGAAGCGCCCCTATGTCCGCGCCTGCTCCGCCCAGAAGTGTGTCCGCGCCGGCGGCAAGCAGAACGATCTCGAGAACGTCGGCTACACCGCAAGGCACCACACCTTCTTCGAGATGCTGGGCAACTTCAGCTTCGGCGACTACTTCAAGAAGGAAGCGATCACCTACGCCTGGACCCTCCTGACCGAGGGCTACGGCCTGCCCAAGGAATCCCTCACCGTCACCGTCTACGACAAGGACGACGAGGCGTACAACATCTGGAAGGACGTCATCGGCGTGCCTCCGGAGCGCATCATTCGCATCGGCGACAACAAGGGCGGCCCGTTCGAGTCGGACAACTTCTGGCAGATGGGCGACACCGGCCCGTGCGGCCCCTGCTCTGAGATCTTCTACGATCACGGCGAGGGGATCTGGGGCGGCCCTCCGGGATCAGCCGAGGAAGACGGCGACAGGTACATCGAGATCTGGAACATCGTCTTCATGCAGTACAACCGCAAGGCCGACGGCACCTTCGAGAAGCTCGGCAAGCCGATGATCGACAACGGCCTGGGCCTCGAGCGCATCGCCGCAGTGCTCCAGGGCGTGCACAACAACTACGACATCGACCTGTTCGTGAACCTCGAGAAGGACGCGGCCAGGGTGCTGGGCGTCGACGATCTCAAGAACAAGTCGCTGCGTGTGATCGCAGATCACATCCGCTCCTGCTCGTTCCTCATCGCCGACGGCGTGCTGCCTTCAAACGAGGGCCGCGGGTACGTGCTGCGCCGCATCATCCGCCGCGCCGTGCGCCACGGCAGGCTCCTGGGCGCCAAGGACGTGTTCTTCTACAAGCTGGTGGATCGCCTGGCCGAGCTCATGGGTCACGCCTACCCTGAGCTAATCGAGGAGAAGGACCTCATCAAGAGGACCCTCAAGAAGGAAGAGGAGCTCTTCTTAAAGACCCTCGACCGCGGATTGTTCCTGCTCGAGGGCGAGCTTAACAAGCTCGGCGCCTCCAAGGTCATCCCGGGCGACGTGGTGTTCAAGCTCTACGACACCTACGGCTTCCCGACCGACCTCACCGCCGACGTGGTCCGCGACCGCGGCTACACGCTTGACATGGACGGCTTCGATGCCGAGATGGCCAAGCAGCGCGCCAACTCCAAGAAGAACTCGCGCTTCGACGTCGACTACAACAAGGACATCAAGGTGACCGAGGTGACGAAGTTCACCGGCTACGACACCCTGCAGTCCGACGCCACCGTCACCGGGATCTACAAGGACGGCGCCGAGGTCGACTCGGTCTCCACCGACGAGAAGGCCGTGCTGATCCTCGACTCCACCCCGTTCTACGGCGAGATGGGCGGCCAGGTCGGCGACCATGGCTCCATCAAGTGCGGCGAGAACACCGAGTTCATCGTCGAGGACACCAAGCGCGTGGGCAAGACGATCATCCACATCGGACGCGTCGAGCTCGGCGAGTTCTCCAAGGGCATGAAGGTGACCGCCTGCGTCGACCCGCAGGTCAGACGCAACATCGCAGCCCACCACACCGCGACCCACCTGCTGGACGCCGCGCTCAGGCAGACCCTGGGCAACGACGTGGTGCAGAAGGGCTCGTACGTCGGCCCCGATCGCCTGCACTACGACTACTCCTACAGCCAGCCGCTGACGCTCCTTGAGCGCCAGAAGATCGGCGCCCTCATCAACAAGTGGATCCGCCAGAACGATGAGGTCAGGACCGAGATCATGGATCTCGACGCAGCCAAGAAGTCCGGCGCGATCGCGCTGTTTGACGAGAAGTACGAGGACAAGGTCCGCGTGGTCTCCATGGGCGACGAGTCCAAGGAGCTGTGCGGCGGCACCCATGCCTCCCGCACCGGCGATCTAGGCGTGTTCGTGCTCGTCTCCGACGAGTCCGTCGCCTCCGGCATCCGCCGCATCGAGGCCCGCGTGGGCCAGGCAGCCATCGACTACCTGCAGGGCATCGTCCGCATGGTGGTCAAGACCGCCAAGCTCATGAAGGCCGACAACCTCTCGATCGCCGAGAAGGCCGAAGCGCTGCTTGCCAAGGGCAAGGCCATGGAGAAGGAGAACGAGGCCCTCAAGGCCAAGGTCATCTCCTACGAGGCCGAGAAGCTCTGCCAGAAGGCTGTGGAGATCAACGGCGTCAAGCTGGTGGCCGCCAGGCTCGAAGGCTACGATCCCAAGGATCTGCGCACGGCTGCTGAAGACGTCGTGGTCCGCCTCAAGAGCGGCGTGGCGCTCCTTGGCGCCGTCAACGACGGCAAGGTCAGCCTCACCGCAGCAGTGTCCAAGGACCTCACCTCCAAGGTGAAGGCCGGCGATCTGGTGCGTGAGGCCGCAGGCTATGTCGGCGGCAAGGGCGGCGGCAGGCCGGATCTTGCGCAGGCCGGCGGCACCAAGGCCGAGGGCCTGGACGAGGCGATCGCCTCGGCCGGGGCGTTCCTCAAGACCAAGGCCTGACCGTGCTGGTGATCTCCCGCAGGGAAGGGGAATCCCTCCGGATCGGCGGGGGGATCACCGTGCGCGTCCTTGAAATCAAGGGGGAGAGCGTGAGGATCGGCATCGACGCCCCAGCGTCGGTGCGGATCACCAGGCTCCCTCCTCCTGAGGCTCCAAAAGGCCCAGGAGGAAAAAGCCTTGACTTTGAAGAACCAAGATCGGATACTAGCACGCACTAAACAGCACCGTGGATAGATGACCGAGTGGCTGAAGGTACTCCCCTGCTAAGGGAGCATACGGCTTTAAGGGCTGTATCGAGGGTTCGAATCCCTCTCTATCCGCCAGGCTGAAATGAACGACCGCTTGATTTGAAGCGGTTTTTTTATGCCTGCAGTTCTGCTGGCAATTCAATTCCCCCATGTCTTGCGTGCATTTATGCACATCGCCGCCAAGAGGCAAAAGGCGTCGGCGCAGCCGGGTCTCCCCGTGCCATGCCGGCGCCTCTCCCAGGCGTTCAATCAAGTTTCCCGCTGCAGGCCGGACTTGGCGCTGCTGGGATGCTCCGCGCTATTTGACCGCGAGGCCCTGCGATTCAAGCCACAGCGAGATCCGCTGCCTGAGATCCCCCCTGCCTAGGCTTGCTGTGAAGGCCTGCCCGATGAAGGCGCCGGGGGCTGCTTTTCCAAGGTCCGATGCGGCATGCCCGGATCCAGTGTCCTTGCGCAGCATGAGCGGCAGCACGAGCTTGCCCTGGAGGTTGGCCCCTTCGGTGAAGGCGCGCGCATCGGCAGGCAGGGAGCCGTTGTTGTCGCGGAAGCAGAGGATCAGCGCGTCAAAGGGCGGGGCCTGCATGATGCTGCCAGCGATCGCCCTGGCAGGCTTGGGATCCCCGCTGCCTTTTGGAAAGTCGAATCCCGCAGGTCTGATCTCGACCGATGCGGCGCCCGCAAGCTCGGCGGCGATCCCGGCTTCCTCCGAGGCGTCCGAGCAATAGGCCACGAGCACCTTCGGGGCGCCGGGGAGCATGAACCTCAGCGAGTCTTCGGTGGAGGCGTAGCCCCGGCGCGGGGCGGCGCTCCTGGCGACGCGGAACCCGAGGTCGGGGTACCTGGCCCCCGGCGCCTCAGCAGCGCGGCAGGCGGGGCGCGTAAACGAGCTTGAATCCGCCCATGCCGCCCCGCGCCTGACCCTCAGCGAGCCCAGCGCAGGCCCCGATGGGTCGATTGTGGCCATGGGCTCATAAGGGGCGTACCAGTCGAACACCCACTCGGCTACGTTGCCTTCCATGTCGTAGAGGCCGTAGGAGTTGGGGCTGCCTGATGCTGCGGCCACGGTCGTGCCGGCGGGACTCTTTTCCGAGGCCACGCCTGCCCTGGCTGCGTACTCCCACTCGGCCTCTGTTGGCAGGCGGTAGCCGGTGGATCCGCGGTTCCATGAGACCGCGCCGTTTTCGACCTTGTAGGCAGGCGCAAGGCCGTTCATCCTGCTTAGCGCATTGCAGTACCTGATGGCGTCAAGCCAGGAGACGCTCTCAACCGGAAGGCTGGCATCGCTCCTGTGCGAGCTGGGGTTCAGGCCCATGGCCTGCTCGTACTCGCCATGGGTGACCTCGTGGGATGACATGAAGAAGGGGGTCAGGGTGACCGCGTGGCGGGACTCGTCGTTGCCGCGGCCTTCTTCCGACGCGGGGCTTCCCATCATGAACGAGCCCCCGCGGAGCAGAACCATGGCCGCTCCTGGGTTCTCAGGCTCGGCGGCGGGGGCCTGGCCGGTTGCCATGGCGGTTGAAGCCGCGGCAATCAGCACAGCCTTGCGGGCAAGCAGGTTCATGTCAATCTCCATCGAAGCGGCGCAATCGTTTGTGAAACCGCGTGATTTGAAATTTTAAAAGATGAAGCGCAGGCCTGCTTGCTGTTATCTGAAATTTTTTTTAAAAATAACATGCAAGTTCTGACGCGGTCCAGTCTAATGGATGTGTCCATAAGGAGGAAGCATCGGAATAGCGGATTTAAGGGATGCGCAATTTCAAGCAAATGCCATTGCACATCTAAAATCCCTGTCATGGCCTTAAAGCCGGCGCGGGTTTTGGCCTGGCGGGCGCGCAGGCGGTGGTTTTTGAAGGGCGCGATCGACTTTTCAAAAAAACTTGTAAAGGCGGTTTTGGCTGGTATAATGTGCCTTCGTAAAAACGTCGCAAGGCGCATGCACCTGTAGCTCAGCTGGATAGAGTACTCGGCTACGAACCGATTGGTCGGGGGTTCGAATCCCTCCAGGTGCGCCACCTGCCTTGAGCGCTTTTCACATGGAGTGCACCTGTAGCTCAGCTGGATAGAGTACTCGGCTACGAACCGATTGGTCGGGGGTTCGAATCCCTCCAGGTGCGCCACCATCCATGCAATCCCCGCTTTTCAAACAAAGCTTCCCACTGGAAACCCCCGTTTTCCCACACGCAAAGCGCGTCCGCAAGCCTTTTGGCGCAGTTTCAAAAGCACCCAAACTGCTCTATCATGGGTGGCACATCAGGCTTAGGCGCAGGCATTCGCATCAGCGCGACTATCTTGTTGGGATCACGGAGAAAAAAGCATGCCGTCACAGGACAGAGGGCAGGATCAGGCCAGGATCAGGATCGTTCCTGCCAACGACGACGCCGAGCGGCGCTTCCTGGGGGCCATCATGCTCGACGGCTCCTCGCTTGAGCGCGTGACCCGCGAGATCGGCCTTCTGAAGGAGGAGGCCTTCTTCGGCAAGCGCAACCGCCTCGTCTACCACGCGATCCTAGAGCGCGCCGAGTCCTCGAGCAACTTCGATCCCACCATCATCAGCGCCTGGCTTGAGAGCAACGGGCACCTGGAGGAGGCCGGCGGCAACGGCTACCTCTCCTCGCTGATGAACTCGGGCGCCGACCCAGGCTCGGCGCCCGAGTACGCGAGGATCATCAGCGAGTGCTACAAGCGCCGCCAGATCATCGCCCTCGCCGGCGAGGTCACGCAGAGCGCCTACGAGCCGGACGGCCGCGAGGCCGACATGCTCTTCAACGAGGCCCAGAGCAAGTTCTACGACGCCGCCGAGGCCAACCGCGGCGAGGATGCCGGGCGCCCGCGCCCGATGATCGAGGTCACCGGCGCGGTGATCGAGCGCATCCGCGAGAACATGCACTCGGGATCGAGGATGCGCGGCGTCGCCAGCGGCTTCCGCGAGCTCGACGAGCTCACGCTGGGGCTGCAGGGCGGCACGCTCAACATCATCGCCGCCCGCCCGGGCGTGGGCAAGACCTCGTTTGCGATGAACATCGTCGAGAACATCGTGCTGAACCCCGAGGTAAAGAAGCCGGGCCTGGTGTTCTCCCTTGAGATGCCGTCCGAGAGCATCGCGCTGCGCATGCTCTCCAACTTCGGGCAGGTGCCGATGCAGAACCTCGTCAACGGCGAGGTGCCGGTCTCAGGCTGGGATCGCATCATGGGCAAGATGAGGCTGCTCTCGGTGGAGCGCGAGGATCACAAGGGCACGTTCGACAAGCTCTTCATCGACGACTCGGGCTCGGTGACCCCGGCCGAGCTGCGCGCCCGCGCCAGGGAGATAGCCGAGATAAACGGCGGCCTCTCGGTGATCATGGTCGACTACCTCCAGCTCATGAAGGGCGACTCGGACAGCGCCGAGAACCGCGCCTTGGAGCTGGGCTCCATTTCAAGGAGCCTCAAGCTGCTGTCAAAGGAACTCGACGTCCCTGTGCTCGCGCTCTCGCAGCTAAACCGCGAGGTCGAGTCGCGCAAGGACCACCGCCCGATGAACTCGGACCTGCGTGAGTCAGGCTCGCTCGAGCAGGACGCCGACCTCATCATGTTCCTGCACCGCGAGGCGCTCTACCACGAGCGCACCGACGAGTCGGCCGACGACGGCAGGGCGCTGCTCATCGTCAGCAAGAACCGCAACGGCGCGCTCAAGGACATCGATCTGCAGTTCATCGGCGAGTACACCTCGTTCTACGACAAGGAGCAGCCGGTGGGGGAGATGCCGCCTCCGCCTGACGATCCGCAATAAGCCAAGGCCCCTACAAGTTTTTTCAGGAAAGAAGATGAAACCCATATCAGTAACCATCGACACCGGAGCTCTGGTATCGAACTTCAGGCGCATCAGGAAAATGGCCCCGCTCTCCAAGCATGTGGCGGTGGTCAAGGCCAACGCCTACGGGCATGGCCTCGTGAAGTGCGCCAGGGTGCTCGAGCCCGAGGCCGACGCCTTCGCCGTCTCGCGCATCGACGAGGCGGTGATCCTGAGGAACGCCGGGATCAAGAAGCCCGTCGTCCTGCTCGAGGGCTTCTTCAACGAGGATGACGTCCCGACCATCGCAAGGCTCGGGCTGCACACCGCCGTGCACGATCTCTTCCAGGCGCGCGCGATCGCCAAGGCCAGGGTGGAGAAGCCGGTGCGCTGCTGGGTCCAGGTGGACATCGGCATGCACCGCCTGGGATCGAACGATCCCAGGGAGATAGCGCAGATAAAGGCGGTGCTTGAGGAGACCCCCAACGCCCAGAAGCCCCTGGGCCTCATCTCCCACCTCTCGGTTGCCGACACGCCCTCAGAGAGCGCGTACAACCAGCAGGAGCAGGACAACTTCTTCAAGTTTGCCGAGGAGCTGGGCTTTGACGGCGACTACTGCTTAGGCAACTCCGCGGGGATCTGCAAGTGGGAGCGCTCCCACACCTCCTGGGTGCGCCCGGGGGTCATCATGTACGGGATCTCGCCGTTTGAGGACAAGACCGGAGCCGATCTGGGGCTCACCCCGGTCATGACGCTCAGGAGCGCGATCATCGCGATCCACCACTTGAAGAAGGGCGACAAGGTGGGCTACGGCGCGGCCTTCGTCGCCCCGCGCGACACCGTGCTCGGCGTGGTCTCGGCAGGCTATGGCGACGGCTACCCGCGCACGGCCGACAACGGCACCCCGGTGCTCGTCAACGGCCGCATCGTCCCGACAGCAGGCCATGTCTGCATGGACATGCTCTTCGTGGATCTGGGGCCTGATTCCAAGGACCAGGTGGGCGATCCGGTGGAGCTTTGGGGCCCCGGGCTTCCGGTGGAGCACGTGGCCATCCACGCCCACACCATCCCATATGAGCTCGTCTGCAGGATCATGCCCCGCGTCGAGGTCGGCTACATCTGACATGGCAGGCGCTGCGGCGCATGGCCGCGCCGCGCGTCTGTTATAATCCTTTGCTTACCATCCATAATCAGGAAACCAAAAGTGCAGGAAACAATTTCAGTAAAGGAGCGCGTTGCGCAGCTCAAGGAGCGCGCCGACGCGCTCAGGGGGTATCTTTGACCTCAGGGCCAAGCAGGAGAGGCTTGAGGAGGTAAACGGCCTCCTCGAGGATCCCAACCTCTGGAACACCCCCGACAAGGCCCAGGAGCTTGGCCGCGAGAAGACCTCGCTTGAGTCAGTGGTCAACCGCTTCAAGGCGCTCGACCAGGGCTTCGAGGACATCCTCACCTTAGAGGAGATGGCCGCCGAGGACAACGATCCCGAAAGCCACGCCGAGGCCGAGCGCGAGTGCGGTGAACTCGACTCCACGCTCACCTCCCTTGAGATGGAGCGCATGTTCTCAGGCCCCCACGACAACGATCCCTGCTACATGGACATCCAGTCAGGCTCAGGCGGCACCGAGGCCCAGGACTGGGCCGAGATGGTGATGCGCATGTACTTGAAGTACGCCGAGAAGAAGGGCCTGACCGCCACCGTCACCGAGCTCTCCGAAGGCGAGGTCGCCGGCATCAAGTCCGCGACCATCAAGTTCACGGGAGACCACGCCTACGGGCTGTTGCGCACCGAGACCGGCGTGCACCGCCTCGTCCGCAAGTCCCCGTTCGACTCCAACAACCGCCGCCACACCTCGTTCTGCTCGGCCTTCGTCTACCCCGAGGTCGATGACAACATCGACATCGAGATCAACCCGGCCGACCTCAAGACCGACGTATACCGCTCCTCAGGCGCCGGCGGCCAGCACGTCAACAAGACCGAGTCGGCCGTGCGCATCACGCACATCCCAACCGGCATCGTCGTCACCTGCCAGAACGAGCGCTCCCAGTTCCAAAACCGCGAGCAGGCCATGAAGCAGCTGCGCGCAAAGCTGTACCAGCTCGAGCTCTCCAAGCGCATGGCCGAGCAGAAGGCCGTCGAGGACAGCAAGTCGGACATCGGCTGGGGCAGCCAGATCCGCTCCTACGTGCTCGACGACGCGCGTATCAAGGATCTGCGCACCGGCGTTGAATGCCGCGACACCCAGAAAGTCCTAAACGGCGATCTGGACCAGTTCATCGAAGCCAGCCTCAAGTCCGGGCTGTAAGCAAAGGAATAATCAGCAATGTCACAGGAAACACAGGAAAAAACCGAGAACCTCAACAGCGTGATGCAGGAGCGCCGCGAAAAGCTCAACGCGCTCAGGCAGAAGGGCCAGGCATACCCCAATGACTTCCGCCGCAACGCCACCTCAGGCGACGTGCGCGCAAAGTGCGGGGACAAGGACGAGGCGGCGCTGGAGGCTGAGAAGAACGAGTTCTCAATCGCCGGCCGCCTGATGACCCGCCGCATCATGGGCAAGGCGTCCTTTGCGACCATCCAGGACATGGACGGCAGGATCCAGATCTACGTCTCGCGCGACGATCTCCCCGAGGGGCAGTACCAGGATCTGTTCAAGAAGCTCGATCTGGGCGACATCATCGGCGTCACGGGCTTTGCCTTCCGCACCCGCACCGGCGAGCTGACCCTCCACGTCAAGTCGCTCCGCCTTCTCGTAAAGGCGCTGCGCCCGCTGCCTGAGAAGTTCAAGGGACTGACCGATCAGGAAGCCCGCTGCCGCCAGCGCTACCTCGACCTCATCGCCAACGAGTCATCGCGCCGCACCTTCCAGATCCGCACGAAGATCGTCTCCTTCATCCGCAGCTACATGGACGGCCTGCGCTTCATGGAGGTCGAGACCCCGATGATGCACGCCATACCCGGCGGCGCCAACGCCAAGCCCTTCATCACCCACCACAACGCGCTGGACATGGACATGTACATGCGCATCGCCCCGGAGCTCTTCCTAAAGCGCCTAGTGGTCGGCGGCTTCGAGCGCGTCTACGAGATCAACCGCTGCTTCCGCAACGAGGGCATCGACGTGCGCCACAACCCCGAGTTCACGACCATCGAGTTCTACATGGCCTACCACGACTTCCACGATCTCATCGACCTGACCGAGGACATGTTCAGGAAGATGGCCAAGTCCGTGCTCGGCACCACTAAGATCCACTACGGCAAGGAAGGCGAGGAGGGGCTGGACGTCGACTTCGACAAGCCTTTCGACCGCCTGACCATGAAGGAGTCCATCGTCAAGTACGGCGACGGGATCACCATGGAGGATCTCGAGGACGAGCAGAAGGCCCGCGCCTGGTGCGAGAGGCTGCACTGCGAGATGAAGGAGGGCTGGACGCTTGGCAACTACATCGCCGCCCTCTTCGACGAGCTTGTCGAGGAGCACCTCCAGCAGCCGACCTTCATCACCAGCTACCCCGCCGAGATCTCCCCGCTTGCGCGCAGGAACGACAAGGATCCGGCCTTCACCGACCGCTTCGAGTTCTTCATCGGCGGGCGCGAGATGGGCAACGGCTTCTCCGAGCTCAACGATCCGGACGATCAGGCCGCGCGCTTCCTCGCTCAGGCCGAAGCCAAAAAGCACGGCGACGACGAGGCCATGTATTATGATGCTGATTACATCACCGCGCTGCAGCACGGGCTCCCGCCCACTGCAGGCGAAGGCATCGGCATCGACAGGGTGGTCATGCTGTTCACCAACAGCTCCACCATCCGCGACGTGATCCTCTTCCCGACGCTCAGGCCGTCGGCGAACCAGGGCATCTGAGGTTTCCCCGCAGGCGCAAGCCTCGGCATTATGGAGGGCGCCCCGCTGCGCGGGCGCTTTAAAGGTATGAAGCATTTGTTCCACGGATCCATCGTCGCCCTCGTCACCCCGTTCAAGGACGGCAAAGTCGACGAGAAGGCCCTCGAGAAGATGGTCGAATGGCACATCGACAACGGCACCAGCGCCATCGTCCCCGCCGGCACCACCGGCGAGTGCCCGACCCTCACCCATGAGGAGCACAAGCGCGTGGTCGAGATCGTCGTCAAGACTGCCGCAGGCAGGATCCCGGTGCTCGCGGGCGCCGGCTCCAACAACCCTGTCGAGGCCGTGGCGCTCTCGCAGGCTGCCGAGAAGCTCGGCGCCGACGGCCTCCTCGAGGTCGCGGGCTACTACAACCGCCCCAACCAGGACGGCCTCTACGCCCAGTTCAAGATGATCCACGACGAGACCTCGCTGCCGATCATCGTCTACAACGTCCCTGGCCGCGTGGTTGTCGACGTCAAGCCCCAGACCCTCGAGAAGCTCTCGCGCCTGCCGCGCATCGCCGGCATCAAGGACGCCACGGGCGATCTCGAGAGGCCCTGGCTTGAGCGAGCCCTCATCAAGCGCGAGGACTTCACCTGGCTCTCGGGCAACGATTCGACCCAGGTCAGCTACAACGTCGCAGGCGGCGTCGGCTGCATCTCCGTGACCGCGAACATAGCCCCGAGGCAAGTGGCCGAGGTCCAGAGGCTGTGCGCCGAGGGCAAGTGGGAGGAGGCCCGCAAGGCCCAGGACAGACTCATGAAGCTGCACAAGCTCATGTTCAAGGAGCCGTCCCCGGGCCCTGCCAAGTATGCTGCCTCCCTGCTGGGGCTTTGCACCGAGGAGTGCCGCCTCCCGATCCTGCCGATAAGCGACAGCCTGCGCGATGAGATCAAGCAGGCCATGCAGGAAGCCGGCGTCCTCTGATGGCATCCGCTCCCAAGGAGGGCGGGCACAGCGTCACCTGCCTTGATGACCGCCACGTCAGATCGTTCGTCATCAGGGCAGGGCGCATGACCGAGGCCCAGCAGCGTGCCATCGACGAGCTGGGGCCCAAGTACCTCATCGATGCTGCGGATCTCAAGCCCATCGACTTTGCCGCAGCCTTCGGGCGCGAGGCTCCCCTAGTGCTCGAGATAGGCTTTGGCATGGGCGCGTCCTTCGTACAGATGGCAAAGGACGATCCCGCGTCAAACTACCTGGGCATCGAGGTGCATCCGCCAGGGGTTGGCTCATGCCTCAAGCTCATCGAGGAGAACGCCCTTGCAAACGCCAGGATCATCTGGTTTGACGCCTTCGAGGTCCTGGGCAAGTGCATCGCCCCTCAAAGCATCGACGTGCTCCAGGTGTTCTTCCCCGACCCCTGGCCCAAGAAGCGCCACGTCAAGCGCCGCCTCATCTCCGACGGCTTCATCTCCATGGTCGCGCCGCTTTTGAAGCACGGGGCGCAGGTGCGCCTTGCCACCGACTGGGAGGACTACGCCAACCAGATGCTCGACGTGATGACCCGCGCCGAGGGCTTTACGAATGCCGCCAAGGACGGCGGGTTCTGCCCGCGCCCGGCCTGGCGTCCGCTGACCAAGTTCGAGCAGCGCGGCGAGAGGCTCGGCCACGGCGTATGGGATCTCCTGTTCACCCGTGACTGACCGCAAAGCACTCCTCTCGGAGTTCGCCGCATCCTGCGGCATCGCTCCCGATGCGCTATCGCCCTTGGGCGGGGACGCGAGCTTCCGGCGCTACTACCGCGCCGGGGGCTTCATCATCTCCGACTCCCCTCCCGACACCCAGAAGAACCACGAGTTCTATGAAATAGACGAGGCGCTCTGCGCGCGCGGGATCAGGGTTCCCAGGATCATCAAGGCCGATTTCGAGCACGGGTTCTTCCTGCAGGAGGATCTCGGCGACACCTCGTTTGCCAAGGCGGCGAGTGGTGATGGCGCTGAGCCCCTTTACAAAAAGGCAATCGACCTTGCCTGCACCCTCGCCGCATCTGAGATCCCGGGCCTTCCGCCCTTTGACGACGACTTCGTAAAGACAGAATTTGGGATCTTCACAAAGTGGTGGCTTTCTGAGCGGCACGGGATCGCGCTTTCAAAGTCCGATCTCTGCCTGCTTGACGGTGTACTCAAATTCTTCCAGCAGATCTGCAAAACCCAGCCCCAGGTGCCGATGCACCGCGACTTCCACAGCCGCAACATCATGGTCAAGGACGGGCAGCTCTGCCTTATCGACTTCCAGGACATGGTGCGGGGGCCGCTGTGCTACGACTGCGCCTCGCTCATCTTCGACTGCTATGTGAAGCTCGACGCCGGCCTTGCAAGGCGCCTTGAAAGCCGCTTCTTCAATGAGGCGGCAAAAGCGGGGCTTTGCGGCTCCTGGAGCTTTGAGGACTTCCGCCATCATCTCCTGGGCACCTCGCTGCAGCGCCACGTCAAGGTGCTGGGGATCTTCTCGCGGCTGCACCTGCGCGACGGCAAGGACGGGTATTTGAAGGATCTGCCAAGGGTGCTCGAATATTCCATAAGCGAGTCGGAGGAGCTAGGGCTCTCCGGCTTTGCCTCATTCCTCAAGCGCTGTGCGGAGGCTCCATGCGCGCGATGATCCTCGCCGCCGGCCGCGGCGAGCGGCTGCGCCCCATCACCGACACCATCCCCAAGCCGCTGGTCGAGGTGGCGGGCCATCCGCTGTTGTGGTGGCACGTCATGAGGCTCAAGCGCGCCGGGATCTGCGACATCATCGTCAACTCGGCCTGGCTCCACCAGAAGATCGAGGACTACCTGGGCGATGGGGCGCGCTTTGGCGTGAGGATAGCCCACAGCGTCGAAGGCCCGGGCGGGCTTGAGACTGCAGGCGGGATAGTCAAGGCGCTGCCTTTCTTCAAAGGCGAGCCCTTCCTGGTGGTCAACGGCGACACCCTGATGGACGCCGACTACGCGCAGTTCACAGATGGGATCCCGAGCCCAGGCTGTGCGCGGATCTTCCTAGTCGACAACCCGCCGCACCACCCCCAGGGCGACTTTGCCATCCAAGGCGGCAAGGCCGTTTCAGGCTCAGAGGGCGCGCTGACCTTCACCGGGGCGGCGCTCTACACCCCCGGGGTCTTTGCCGGGATGGCCGAGGAGAGGATGCCGCTGCGCCCGGTTTTTGATAGGCTTGCCGCAACAGGCTGCCTCCTGGCATCGAGGATCTCAGGCAGGTGGTTTGACTGCGGCACGGTGGAAAGGCTGCATGAGGCTGACTATTACATGAGATCTCAAGGAGCAAGAGCATGAGCTGGACCGGAAGGATCTGCGGGGCCATCATCGGGCTTTTCGTGCCGATCCCGCTTGGAGGCCTCCTGGGCTTCATCCTGGGCTGGTACTTGGTAGACCGCCCGCGCAACAACGCCATCCGCGCGGCGAGGGCCGCCTCCGGGGCCTTCAGCGGGCAGTACAACACGGCGCTCATCGAGAGCACGCTGGCGCTCCTGGGCTACGTCGCCCGCGGCGACGGCGCCATCAAGCGCGAGCAGATCGAGGTCGCCGAGTCCTGCATGGACGCCTTTCAGCTCAGGGGGCCGGCGCGCCAGGCCTGCATCGCCGCCTTCAACCGCGGCAAGTCCGACGGCTTCGATCTCGAGGCCGAGGCCCAGGCCATACTGCGCGCCTCGCTCAACAACATCACCGCGGTCTCGCTGGTGCTCGAGCTGGTGGTCCACATGGCGCTTGCCGACGCTAGGATCTCGCAGGGCGAGGAGGAGCGCCTCTACCGCGTGGCCGCGGCGCTGGGCGTCTCGCGCTCGGACATGGAGAGCCTCATCAGGATGCGCTACACGGAGATGAACTTCCGCCGCGCGTACTCCTATGGAGGCGGGCAGGGGGATTCCTACTCGCAGGGATCGTCGGGCGGCTATTCAGACGGCGGCCAGTCCTATTCGGACGATTCCTCCGATTCGTCAGGATCGTATGGACCCTCAAGCTCGGCGTCATCGGACAAGCTCGCGTACGCCTACCAGGTGCTCGGGGTGAGCCCGGACGCCTCATGGGAGGAGATCCGCAAGGCCTACCATAAGCTGATGTTCAAGTACCATCCCGACAGGCTCAGGAGCCAGGGCCTGCCGCCTGAGGCCTACAAGGACAAGGCGCGCGACATTGCCGCGGCCTACGAGGTGCTAAAGGAGGCCCGGGGGCAGAAGTGATCCCATGATGGAGGGATCGGGGACCTCCCCAAGCTCCTGCGCAAAGTCCGGCAGCGACCTGAAGGCCTGCCGGATTTTCGTATGCGGGTGCTCGAACTCGAGGAAGGAGGCGTGGAGCATCAGCCTTTGCGAGGCTGCCGCGGCCTCGGAGTGCGCGTAGAAGCGGTCGCCTAGGATCGGATGGCCCTTCAAGGCCATGTGCACGCGCAGCTGGTGGGATCTGCCAGTGAGCGGCTCGAGCGCCACGAGCGTGCGCCCGGTTTTGCGCAGGAGCGGCAGGTAGAGCGTGAGGGCGCGCTTGCCGAGCCTGCGGTCGACCATCTGCCGCGGGCGGTTCTCCCAGTCGCAGCGCAGCGGCGCGTCGACTGCCCCGCCTTCCAAGACTTCACCATCCACCCATGCAAGGTAGAGCTTGCGCACCGTGCGCTCCTGGAACTGGCGCCCCAGCGCCGAGGCCGCCTCGCGGGTGAGCGCGATGGCGAGGATCCCCGAGGTGTCCATGTCCAGGCGGTGCACCGCCTGGGCCTGCGGGTGAGCCTTGCGGACCCTGAAGAGCGCGCTGTCGCATGCCTCCGGGGCGCGCCCGGGGACGCTCAAAAGCCCCGGGGGCTTGACCACGACGGCGACATGGCTGTCGTGGAGGAGCTCGATGCAGGGGGCCTTGGGCGGGCAGTAAGCAAAATCCCGCCGTGAGGCGGGATTTCCAAAAGGATTTTTCAAGCTACTTTCCAGACGAGGAGGCCGCGATGACCTTCCTGGTGTTGTCGGCAGGCAGCTTGAGGCCGAGCTTGTCGTAGTCCTTGGCCATGAGATCCATGGCCTCGTCGATGTACTGGGTGTCGCGGTAGGAGTAGAGGATCGACTGGCAGTGCCTGGCCGATGAGAGGTAGGCGCCGCGGTCGAAGTAGTACTTGGCGATCATGTACTCGCGCTCGGCGAGCTGGTCCTTCATGTAGATGATGCGCTGCCTGGCGTCGTGGACGTACGGGCTGTTTGGATAGGTCTTGATGAATTCGCTGAAGGTCTTGATGGCGTCGTAATACGAGGTCGGATCCTTCTGGGAGCGGTCGAGGTGCATGAACTCCTGGAAGAGGTTGCCGCGCTTCTGCATCGCAACGAGTCCCTTCATGTATGCGACATAGTCGCTGTAGATGGAGGTCGGGTTGATGCGCTGGTAGCGCTCGACGGCCGCCGCCGCCAGATCGGTCGAGCGGGTCTTGTAGTAGACATAGATGAGGTCGAGCTGGACCTGATCGGTGTACTCGCCGAACGGGTAGCGGGTATCCAGGGCCTCGAGGTAGTCCTTGGCCTTGGAGAAGTCGCTGCTGGCCATCGCAGACTTGGCGGTCGAGTAGAGCGCGGCGGCGGAGAGATCCGGCACCTTGTCCTTGTTGCCGCTGTCGCTGTCCGATCCGCAGCCAGTGAGCGCCAGCGCGATCGCAAGCGCCGCAGACACGGCTATTTTTCTGAGCATCGATACCTCCGGAGCCCAAGGGCGTTGCCGCCAAACAAGCCAGCAGTTCCGCAGGTCGCAAAAACAGGCTCCTGCAGTCCCGACTGGACATTATAGCCTAACGCGGCACGGCCAAAATCCCGTGGCGCGGCTGCTTGATGTTAAACTTCCAAGGAGCGCGCTGCGCGCCTTGGGAGGAAGCAATTGGAAAACACAGTGGAACTTGAGATCCCAGACGATCTCCACGGCAAGCGAGCCGACGCGGCCATTTCAAAACTCCTGCCGGACGTCTCGCGCTCGGCCATCGCCGAGGCCATCGAGGCAGGCCGCGCCACCGCTGACGGCAAGGTGATCGCAAGGCCCAGCCAGAAGGTCGCCGCCGGGGAGCGGATCGAGATCTCAATTGCGGACGAAGGCGTCCTCGAGGCCAAGCCCGAGGACATCCCGCTTGACATCGTCTACGAGGACTCCGACATCGCGGTCATCAACAAGCCTGCCGGCCTCGTGGTGCACCCAGGCGCAGGCGTGCCCGACGGGACGCTGATGAACGGCCTGCTCTTCCGCTATCCGCAGGCCAAGGATCTGCCGCGCGCGGGCATAGTCCACCGCATCGACAAGGACACCTCAGGCCTGATGGTGGTGGCGTTGAGCCCCAGATCCCAGATCCGCCTTTCAAGGGCGATCGCCAAACACCGCGTCGTGCGCGAGTACGAGGCCATAGCCTGCGGGCTGCTCACGGCAGGCGGCACCATCGAAGGCGAGATCGGGCGCGATCCGACAAACCGCACCCGCATGGCCGTGGTGCCTGACGGCATGGGCCGCGAGGCGGTGACGCACTACCGCGTGATGGAGCGCTTCCGCGACCACACCCTGGTGAGGGTGCGCCTTGAGACCGGGAGGACCCACCAGATCCGCGTGCACATGGCGAGCATCGGCCACCCGCTGCTGGGCGATCCGGTGTACGGCTACGGGCTTAGGCTCCTGAAGGGCGCATCCGAGGAGTTCACCGCCGCGCTGCGCGCCTTCCGACGCCAGGCCCTGCACGCGGCAAGGCTCAGCTTCGACCACCCGATCACCGGGGAGGCGCTCGACTTCTCGGCCCCGCTTCCTTCGGACATGCTCTCGCTCATCGAGGCTCTGAGGAAGGATCGCGATGAACACGCAGAAGACGGCGGCGCCCTTTGAGGCGGTGCCCTTCCTCGCCCCCTGCCTTGCAGGCTTCACCGGCAGGGCTGGCGGGGTGTCGGAGGGGCCTTGCGGGACGCTGAACCTCGGGTCCAACACCAATGACTTGATGGAGCGCGTCAGGGAAAACCGCAGGATCCTGGAGATGTCCGCCGGAAGGCGCATCGTCTACATGACGCAGGTCCACGGCGACAAGGTTTTGGAAGCTGCGGCGGATTCGGCCGACGGGATGGAGTGCGACGCCCTGGTCACCTCCGATCCTGAGGTAGCGGTGGCGGTGCTCACCGCCGACTGCCTGCCGCTTTTGCTCTCATGCGACGGCGGGCATGTCTGCGCGGCCGTGCATTGCGGCTGGCGCGGCGCGGTCGCGGGGATCGCTGGGAAGGCCGTAGCGAGGATGCGCTCCATCGCGGGATCCTCAGCCAAGTTCAAGGCCTTCATCGGCCCGTGCATCAGGCAGCGGAGCTTCGAGGTGGGGCCTGAGGTGCTGGAGGCGGCGCGCCTGGGCCTTGGCAGATCGCAGGGAGTCGATGCCTGCTTTGCAAAAGGCCGCGGCGACCGCCTCATGTGCTCGCTCCCGGCCCTCGTGCGCCTTTCGCTTTCACAGGCGGGGATTGATGCTGGCTCTGTCTCAGACTGCCTCATCGACACCTTCCAAGATGATGCGTCGCGCTACTCCTGGCGCAGAAGCCACGACACCGGGCGAGAGGCCTGCTTCATCGGCCCTGCCGCTTGAAGGGCGATGCACCCGCCTTCAATTGAGGCCGCATCCATCATAAGGCGCCTCCTCAACTTCCTTTGAAGCCTGGCGCGGGGCGCCCGCGCCGCGCGGCCGGGCCGCGCGCCATTTGCCTGCGGCGCCAAGGCAGGGCATGCCTGCATTAATCATCCTTTAAAACCGCGCCTCCCGCCCCCATATAGTTATCAGCAAAGCGCTAAGCTTCAAAAAGAATTTCCATAAAGAACACAATCCACATCGGAGGCAATAAATGCGTTTGGACAGATTCACAGCCAAATTCCAAGAAGCCCTCTCTGATGCCCAGTCGCTGGCCGTAGGCCATGACAACCAGTTCATCGAGCCGGTTCACATCATGTCCGCGCTCCTGGCGCAGGAGGACGGGACCGTGCGTCCGCTCATCACGCTCGCAGGCTCTGATCCCAAGGCGCTGGAGATCCTGGTCAACAAGGCCGTCGAAGCCCTGCCCCAGGTCAAGGGCGTTGGCGGGGACCTCCAGCTCTCGCCGCAGACGGGGAGGCTTTTGAACCTTTCTGACAAGCTCTCGCAGAAGGCGGGCGATCAGTTCATCTCCTCTGAGATGTTCGTGCTTGCTGCAGCCGAGGGCGATCCCCAGCTCAAGGAGATCTTCTCGCGCGTGAACCTCGACACCTCTAAGCTCAACAAGGCGCTCAACGATGTGCGCCAGGGCCAGAAGGTTGACGACGAGAACGCCGAGAGCAACCGCGGCGCCTTGAAGAAGTACTGCATCGACCTGACCGAGAGGGCCGAGAAGGGCAAGCTCGATCCGGTCATCGGACGCGACGAGGAGATCCGCCGCACGATGCAGGTGCTGCAGCGCCGCACCAAGAACAACCCGGTGCTCATCGGCGAGCCTGGCGTCGGCAAGACCGCCATCGTCGAGGGCCTGGCGCAGCGCATTGTGAAGGGCGAGGTCCCCGAGGGGCTGCGCAACAAGCGCGTGCTCTCGCTCGATCTCGGCGCCCTCATCGCCGGCGCCAAGTACCGCGGCGAGTTCGAGGAGCGCTTGAAGGCGGTCCTGAACGACCTTGCCAAGGAAGAGGGCAGGGTGATCCTCTTCATCGACGAGCTGCACACCGTGGTCGGAGCAGGAAAGAGCGAGGGCTCGCTAGACGCGGGCAACATGCTTAAGCCCGCGCTGGCCCGCGGCGAATTGCACTGCGTCGGCGCAACCACGCTCAACGAGTACCGCCAGTACATCGAGAAGGATGCCGCGCTCGAGCGTCGCTTCCAGAAGGTCTTCGTGCCGGAGCCCTCGGTCGAGAGCACCATCGCGATACTGCGCGGCCTCAAGGAGCGCTATGAGATCCACCACCACGTCCAGATCACCGATCCGGCGATCGTGGCCGCGGCGACGCTCTCAAACCGCTACATCACCGACCGCCAGTTGCCTGACAAGGCCATCGACCTCATCGACGAGGCCGCCGCCTCCATCAGGCTGCAGATAGACTCGAAGCCCGAGCCCCTCGACAGGCTTGACCACAAGCTCATCCAGCTGAAGATGGAGCGCCAGGCCCTCTCCAAGGAGACCGACGACGCCAGCCGCAAGCGCCTTGCGGATCTCGATGACGAGATCGCCCGCGACGAGAAGGAGTACTCGAGGCTCAACGAGATCTGGAAGCGGGAGAAGCTCTCGCTTGAGGGGACCCAGAAGCTGAAGATCAAGCTCGACCAGGCCCGCCATGAGTTCGACGTCGCCAAGCGCAACGGCGATCTGGCCCGCATGAGCGAGCTGCAGTACGGCACCATCCCGGCCTTGCAGAAGCAGGTTGAGGAGAGCACCAAGGCCGGCGCAGCCAAGGGCAAGGATGACATGGAACTGGTGCGCGACAAGGTGACCGACGCCGAGATAGCCAAGGTCGTCTCCCGCGCCACCGGGATCCCGGTTGCCAAGATGCTCGAGAGCGAGAAGGCCAAGCTCCTGCACATGGAGGACGAGCTGCACAAGCGCGTCATCGGGCAGGACGAGGCCGTGGATGCCATAGCCAACGCCATCAGGCGCAGCCGCGCAGGGCTTTCTGATCCGAACAGGCCGATAGGCTCGTTCCTCTTCATGGGGCCGACCGGCGTCGGCAAGACCGAGCTATCCAAGGCGGTGGCGAGCTTCCTCTTTGACACCGAGAAAGCCATGGTCAGGATCGACATGTCCGAGTTCATGGAGAAGTACTCGGTCTCGCGCCTGGTCGGCGCCCCTCCGGGGTACGTCGGATACGAGCAGGGCGGCTACCTCACGGAAGCCGTGAGGCGCCGTCCTTACTCGGTGATCCTCCTCGATGAGATCGAGAAGGCCCACCCGGACGTGTTCAACATCCTGCTGCAGGTGCTCGACGACGGCAGGCTCACCGACGGCCAGGGCCGCACGGTGGACTTCAAGAACACCGTGATCATCATGACCTCGAACCTGGGGTCGCAGATGATCCAGGAGGATGCTGGCAGGAGCAGCTACGACGAGCTCAAGGCCAAGCTGCTGAAGGTGCTTGAGCAGCACTTCAGGCCGGAGTTCCTAAACCGCATCGACGAGACGGTGGTGTTCCATCCTCTGAGCATGGACAACATCAAGGCGATCGCGAAGATCCACCTCAAGACTCTGGAGGATCGCATGAAGCAGGAAGGCTACGACGTGGAGATCTCAGATGAGATCGCACAGCACGTGGCCAAGGTCGGCTTCGATCCGATCTTCGGGGCCCGTCCGCTGCGCAGGGTGATCCAGAACGAGATAGCCGATCCGCTCTCAAAGCTGCTGCTTGAGGGCAGGGTGATGCCAGACACCGCCTACAGCCTGGGCTGCGGGCCGGACGGCAAGCTCAGGCTCGACAAGAAGGGGCCGTCTGCGGCAGCGCCAAAGCAGATAGAACAGTGATCTGACGGCTTAAAAAACAGGAAAAAGGCGGGGAAGCGCGCAGGCGCCGCCCCGCCTTTGCGTTTAGCCAAAAGATTCATCCTTTAGGGATCAATAGGGAAAATGAAAGATTAATTTTACAAATAATAGTCGAAAATACATTGTGTTAAGGAATGAAATGGAATTTTGTTAAAAAAACCTTTGACAGTGGGAATTAAATCTCTATAATGCATTTCCGTTGTCGCAAGACACCGCCACCGCGAGCCGGTGGATGGAAAAAGTTCTTTGAAAACAAGTACGGACAATCTGTGTGGGCCCTCTG
>CACYPI010000002.1 GCA_902776275.1 uncultured Aeromonadales bacterium | reverse complement strand
CCGCGACGACGCCCCGTACCAGGACGATCCAAACTGCCAGACGCTGAGGAAACACCGCGTGGAGAGGCTCCGCGCTGCTGCAGAGGGTGTTGCCGAAGTGGATCTCGGGATCAACGGGGACATTGTGCTCACGGACGAGTCCGGAGCGACATACGGGACGGTGAGGACGGAGGTCAGGCGAAAGCGCATGGCTGAGCCAATAAGCTGATTTAAAATGAATTTAAAAAATGCGGGTTTCCCCGCAGGATTAGTGTTGCCTCAAGATCTGTAAATTAGTTTCATAAAGATAAAAGCCCGCCATCTGCCGGATATGGGCTAAGCGCGAAAGTCTTGGCGTCGATTAATGCTTTCATGACCTTTCATTTCCTCTCACGCTCAATGTCGCCATTCCGCGTATCACCGACTTGCTGCAAAAGCCATTCTGCCTCACAAAATTACCAAGTCCTTGAGCGTTGCGTTTTTGAAAGTGTTATAAATTGATATAACGATATCTCGTAATGGTTTGTAAAAGCTATTAGCCATGTGAAACATGATCCGGCTGGCAAGTGATGCCATCGCCTGCAGCTCTTGCACTCCAAGTGCGGGATACCTTTTGGTGGCTGGTCGCGCAGGCGGCATGGCCTTTGATTACTACAACATGGAGTCAGCATATGGCTTTTGATTTTTCAAGGTTCAGGAAAGCTGCGGCAGCCGCGGCCATCCTGGGAGCGGCTTTCGCATTCACAGGCTGCGGCGAGCAGACGCCCGAGGGCGTGGCCGTCGAGTTCTCCAAGGCAGGCTACGAGGGCGATCTCGACAAGTTCTACGACTGCCTCGACACCGTCCAGATGAAGGGCGTTTCAAAGAGCGAGATGACAGGCAAGCTCCAGCCGATGCTTGAGGAGGAGAAGCGCAAGGTTGCCGACCAAGGCGGGATCAAGGAGATCAAGAGCATAAGGAGCGTCTCCACCGAGTCTGGCAGCCACATGCTGGTCACCGTCAGGGCCTCGTTCGGCAACGGCAAGACCGAGGAGCACAAGGTCTACCTCAACAAGACCAGCAAGGGCGACTGGAAAGTCGAGCTCAGATAAAGGAGGATCACCATGAAGAACACCTTAACCCTTGCCTCAGCCTGCGCCGCCGCACTCTCGCTTGCCATCCCCTGCGCAGCATGGGCCGATGCCTCATCAGGCGCCGCATCGTCGGACGATGCCGCCAAAGGCTACATCGAAGCCTTCTACGTCGCCCAGGGCAACGAGATCCTCTCGAAGTACGACCTCGTGATCCCCAAGGACATGAAGTACCACCAGGAGCTCGATCTCAAGGACAAGATCGTGAAGGCCGCGCAGGATGCGACCGCCGCGGCAGGCGGCAGCAAGATCAAGGAGGTGAGGCTCGGAGCGCCCAAGATCTTCGATGACGGCAAGCGCGCGAACTACACCTACGAGGTGGCCTTCGAGAACGGCAAGACGGTGAAGGGCCGCGTCCAGGCTGAGCAGCTCCAAGACGGCAAGTGGAAGATCCCGCTTGAGAAGAAGCAGTTGCCGCCTGAGGCGAAGGACTGCCTTGCAGTCTTCGCCCAAAACCAGGGCCACGGATTCATCAGCGCATCCCAGATGCTAGGTGGCGGCGGCGATGACGAGGACCCCTCGGTCGTAAAGATAACCGTGCCGGGGTTCTTCGCGTACGCCTCTGACACCGACTACTCCTACCTCATGGCCTTCCCGACCTCCGACAGCCGCGTGCCCGCGGAAGATCGCAAGTACTGGAACTTCTACTCCTCGGAGTCGACCAAGTTCAAATCCGAGGACTACAAGGAGGAGTACCAGAAGTCCTACGCCCTGCTCAAGGCCTACGAGGCGGCGGGCTACCTCAAGCTCGAGGAGGGCATGGTCGACTTCGACTACTACGACGCGTTCAGCAACCCGAAAATCCAAAAGGCCACGCTTGCCGGCGTGAAGATCAACTTCACCGACAAGGGCAAAAAGGAGATCCTCTCTGGGGACAAGAGCCGCTACCACGGCCTGCCGACACTGATGCTCATGGGCAAGACGGCACCTGAGGTCAAAGGCGATATAACCATGCAGAAAGGCACCAAGGGCCTCATGAGCAGGCCAGACACCTTCACCTGCCCGATCTCCTTCGGCCTGAAGGCGCCTGACGGCGTCGACTCGAAGATCGTGGCCGCATACCTCAAGGCCTATGCGCCATTCGCGATCCCGCGCGACACCGAGATAAGGCTGGTCTGGAACGAGAAGGAGAACGCCTTCGAGAAGGGCTACTGATGAAAATCCCCGCCTGGGCGGGGCTGAGACTAGGAAGGCCGGCCCCATCGGGCCGGCCTTCTGCTGTCATGGGTCTCTGTCAGACGCGGAGGAAGTCCACGTGGAGGATAGCCTCAGAGACCGGGTGGCGCTGGATCTCAACGGGCTTGACGTTGATCTCCTTGCCATTGAGCTTGAGGGTGCAGCCCTTGTAGAACTCATCGTTCAGGCATGCGAGGATCAGCTTCTTGCCGTCAATGGTGATGGAGATTGCAGGATCCTTGCCGCCGGTAATGACAGCCGGAACCATCTCAGCGCGACGAAGGCGGCGGCTCGCACCTCTCCCCAGGTCCTTGCGCTCGGTTGCTTCTAAAACGATAGCCATGGTGTTATGTTCCATTAAGTAGGTTAAACAAAGCTGTTTTCCTGCGACCAGAAAAACAGCTCACATATTCTATCAGAAAACCAGTCCTTAGGATCGCCTGCGATCTTGGCCACATCAGATCCCAGCCCTCCTGCGGCCACTCCAATCTTTCCATGAAAATTGCTCATCTGCTCATGGGCGCCACGCCTTTCTGCCATAATTGACACGCAAAAATGAGGCTATGAGATGACTGACAAATACATTAGGCCCACCAAGGACGAATCCTTCATGGAGATTGCAGACGCCGTCTCCATGCGCTCCACCTGCCTGAGGCGCCGCTACGGCGCCGTCATCGTGTCGGTGGACGGCAGGATCGTCTCGACGGGCTACAACGGAGCCCCGCGCTGCCGCGCCAACTGCACCGACATCGGTGTGTGCCTGCGCGACCAGCTCAAGATCAAGCCGGGCACCCACTACGAGCTCTGCCGCGCCGTGCATGCCGAGGCCAACGCCATCATCAACGGCGATCCGCTGGCCATCGTCGGCGGCACGCTCTACCTGTGCGGCACCGACGCCAAGACCGGAAAACCCACCGCCCAGAACAGCCCATGCGCGATGTGCCAGAGGCTGATCTTGAACGCGCAGATCGCACGCGTGGTGCTGAGGAACCCCGACGGCACGCTCGTGAGCATCGATCCAAAGAACTGGCCCGATGACACTCCAGAGTCATTTGCAGGCAAGATAATAGACGACTGACAAGCCTTGGCGCCTGCGCGGCGCCTCGGATTAGAACGACAAAAACACAACGACAAGGCACTAAGATGACCGATTTAAGCAGGATAGCGACCTACAAGGCGCTGGTGTTCGACCTCGACGGCACGCTCATCGACAGCGAGCCCTCGCACCTTAACGCATGGAACGAGATCCTGAAGTCCGTGGGCATGCCGCTCATGGACTGGGACTACATCCAGAGCGTCGGCGGCATCAGCTCGGCGCAGATCTTCCGCATGCGCTGCAAGGAGGCAGGCAGGACCGATCTAGATCCGATCGCGACCGCCCGCCGCAAGACCGACCTCTACATCAGCAAGTACCTCGACAAGGTGCCGCTCTTCGAGCCCATCGCCAAGCTGCTCAAGGACGGCAAGGCCCGCGGCCAGAAGATCGCCGTCGCCACCGGCTCGCAGCTCCCCGAGACCAAGAGGCTGCTCACCCGCCACGGCCTCATCGATTCCATCGATGCGATCGTCACCTCCGACCAGGTGAAGCACTGCAAGCCCGCCCCCGACACCTACCTCGAGGCGGCAAAACGCGTGGGAGTGGCCCCTGAGGACTGCCTCGTGTTCGAGGACACCAAGGTGGGGCTCCAGGGGATCAAGGCTGCCCAAATGACCGCGCTCCAGGTTGCAGACGGGAAGATCATCTCAGACTACCTGCTCCCTTGAGCGACCATAGCAAGCAAGGCCCCGTGCGGACTGTGTCCGGCGGGGCCTTGCTGTTTTAATGTTTGGCGCTCAGTCCGAGAAGGCCGGCTCCATCCACGAGGGGCGGCTGTCTATCTTGTCGGGATCGTAGTTGCGGCGGTCGTTGGCGTTCATGTCGGAGATCGTCGCCAGATCGCCCTGCGAGAGGTCGAAGTCGAAGAGCCCGGCGTTCTCGCGGATGCGCTCCTCGTGCACGGACTTGGGGATCACCGCGATCCCGCGCTGGAGGTTCCAGCGCAGCAGGATCTGCGCAGGCGTGCGCTTGTAGTACTCGCGCATGCCCACAAGGCGCGGATCATCGACGAGCAGCCTGCCCTCGCCGCCTAATGGCGAGTAGGCCTCCATCTGGATCTTGTTGCGGCGGCAGTAGTTGCACAGATCCTCCTCGGTGTTCACCGGGTGGATCTCCGTCTGGTTGACCTGCGGGATCACGGTCGCCCCGCCCTTCTTGAGCTCCTCTAAGTGGTGGATCTTGAAGTTTGAGACGCCGATGGCGCGGCACAGTCCCTCCTTTTGCAGATCCTCGAGCTTGAGCCAGGCCTCCTCGAAGCCCTTGAACGGCCAATGGAGCAGGAAAAGATCGATGTAGTCGAGGCCCAGGCGCTTGAGCGAGGCCTCAAGCCCCTTGCGCGGATCGGCATAGTCGGTCTTCCACAGCTTGGTCGTCACGAAGATCTCCTCGCGCGGCACCCCCGACTCAGCTATTCCCTTGCCCACGCTCTGCTCGTTGCCGTAGGCGCGGGCGGTGTCGATCATCCGGTAGCCGCATGAGAGCGCGGCCTTGACCGCGCCTTCGGTGATCTCGCCCGAGGCGGCCTTGAACACGCCAAGACCGAGCACCGGCATCATGACGCCGTTGTTGAGCTGAAAGCACGACTTGATTGAAAAATCCATTTGCAAATCCTCTAATTATCCATTCACTCCCGCTCCGGGACGGACTTCATCCGGGCATAGGCGTCCGCAAGCACCCTGGCCCCGTCATCATCACCCATGTGCGATGAGAGGTACTGGCGGTAGCGGCGCGATCCCGGGCAGGAGGCAAAGAGGTTTAAGAAGTGCTGGCCCAGGCGGCGGAAGGGCTGGCCTTCCGACTTGAACCTCGAGGCAAGCTCCATGGCTTCATCGAGGATCTGCTCGCGGCTCTTGACCGCGCTGCCGTCCCCGAAGATCTCGCTGTCCACACAAGCCATGATGTAGGGGTTGTCCACGAGGGCGCGCCCCAGCATCACGCCGTCAACATGGCAAAGGTGCTCCTTGCACTGCCCGATCGTGGTGATGCCGCCGTTTATCGTGACATGAAGATCCGGGAAGAGCTCCTTCAAGCGGTAGACGCGGGGGTAGTCAAGCGGCGGGACGCTGCGGTTCTCCTTGGGGGAGAGGCCGTTGAGCCAGGCCTTGCGCGCGTGGATCACCACATGGCGGCAGCCGGTCGAATAGACGGCACCGATGAAGCTGCGCGTGAACTCCTCGGTGTCGAGGTCGTCCACGCCTATGCGGGTCTTGACGGTGACGGGGATTGAGACCGCGTCCTGCATCGCCGCAACGCAGGCGGCAAGATGGGCGGGATCCTTCATCATCACCGCCCCAAAGTCGCCTGACTGAACCTTGTCGGAGGGGCAGCCTGCGTTGAGGTTGATGGCGGCAAAGCCCGCCTTCTCGCCCTCGCGCGCGGCCTTTGCGAGCATTTGAGGCTCCGAGCCGCCCAGCTGGAGCACCAGCGGCATCTCCTCGGGGGCGAACTCCAGAAGCGAGAGCTTGCCGTGGACGATCGCCTGCGCGGCGATCATCTCGGTGTAGAGTGTAGCCTTCTTGGTGAAGATCCTGGCCGCGCGGCGGAAGGCCGGCGTGGTGACGTCGACCATGGGCGCGGCCGAGAAGCGGTCTGACGGGAGGAAGTATTCCACGCCGTCATTCCGCCTTGGAGCGAAGCTGCTCGGGGGCGAAGGTCTGCGAGAGCTCGACCCCGTCGGGGATCCACCTCTTGCTGAAGAAAGGCAGCGTGGCGGTTATTGAGGCGATGACCGTGGAGAGCTCGCGGGTGCGCTCGTCGTCAGGCGAGAGCAGGTAGCGGCCGATGGCCTTGCCGGCGCGCTCGAGATCGGCGGCCTTCACCCCGCGGGTAGTGGCGCTCAGGACCGAGAGGCGCACCGAGTCGTACTTGACGTCAGGATCGGAGGTCATAACCTGAGCGCTGCGGACCATCACGCCACAGTCGGCCAGCATCTCCTGTGCGCCGCGGGCCGAGAGCGCGGTGTCCTTCATTTCGACCATGACGAAGTGGGACTGGGTCTGCGGCCCGATGAGCTTGATCCCAGCCGAGGCCAGGCCCCTTTCCAATGCGACTGCGTTTTCAAGCACGGCCTTGCAGTACTCGCGGTAGGCCGGGGTCGCCATCTCGTGGATGCGCGCCGAGAGCGCGGCGAGCTGCGCGGTGAGCAGACCGCGGTGGCCGGAGGTGTTTACGGCGCGGTTGATGGCCCCACCATGCTCGGACTTCGACAGGATCACCGCGCACTGCGGACCCTGCATGGCGCCCTGCATCGTGAAGGTCACGATGTCGGAGTACGGCACCGGGGACTGGAGCACGCCCGCGGCGATGAGGCCGGAGGTCTGGGAGATGTCCACCCAGAGCAACGCTCCTGCGGCGCGGGTGATCTCAGAGAGGCGCTGGTAGTCGATGTCGAAGGGATAGTTGACCGGCGAGAGGATCACGAGGTGCGGGTGGTTCTCCTTGACCTTGCGCTCGATGTCGGCGTAGTCAAGCTGCCTGGTCTTGGGGCTGATGCCGTAGTTGACGAAGCGGAACACCAGGTTCTCGCTGTTGCAGTGCTCCTTCTTGCGCAGGTCGAGCGAGAGTACCACGTCGCCCCTCTTGGTGAGGGCCTGGAACACCACGCGGGATGCCGCTTCGATGTTCAGCGTGCGGATGTTGGCGCAGGGGGCGCCGAAGAGCTCGCAGATGCGCCTTAGGGTGAGCTTCTCGAGATCCTCGCTCCTGGCGTAGGAGATCCTGCCTGCCGAGTTCACCAGCACGCTGCCCATGATCGACGCGCACAGCGGGCTGGTCGCGTTCTCGTCGGGGATGAAGGACAGCGACGAGTGCTGGTGCTCCATCTCCTTTTCAAAATAGCTGTACAGCTCCGGGTCGATCTTCTCAAGCGCGGACAAAGAAATCATGGTTGCTCCCCTGTAGTTTGACGTTGCAGGAATTATAGCAAAGCCCTGCCCTTAGCCGTTCTGCGACCGTTGCGGCTTTGGCGGGTCTGGCACATTCCAAAGGGCTGTTATCCATGATTTTTCGATGCGGCGCACACAAAAGGGCGCCGGAGGCGGTGCCACCGGCGCCCTTTGCGTGTCCAAAGGCTACGGCCTGAATGGCCAGACCACCGGCACGATGGCCACGCACAGCACGAAGGCGATGGCGCACATCGGCAGCCCCACGTAGAGGTAGTGTTTGAACTTGAGGGATCCCGGGGTCATGATGAGGGTGTTCGGCGGGGTCGCCACCGGGGTTGCGAACGAGCAGGAGGCTGCGATCGCGATGCCCATCACCACCGCCTGCGGCGAGACGCCAAGGCGCGAGGAGATCGAAAGGCCGATGGGGATGAGCAGCGCCGCGGTTGCGGTGTTTGGCATGAACTGCGTAAGCCCGCAGGAGAGCAGGAAGAGCACCGCCATGATGGTCATCCCCGACGGGGTGTCGCCCATGAGTCCGACCACGAAGTCGGCGACCATGAGCCCCGCGCCGGTCTTGTCGAGCGCAGTTGCGATCGGGAGCATGCCTGCGAAGAGGAAGATGGTCACCCAGTCGATGCCGTCGTAGGCCTGCTTCTCGGTGATGGTGCCCGAGAGCACGCACAGCAGCGCGCCTGCCACCGCGACTATCGAGGGCGGCACGCCCGGGATGCCGATGATGAGTCCTGCGACCACCAGGCCCAGGATCAGGAGGGCCTGAATCTGCTTGCGCGTGCTGCCCTTTCCGGACTGCTGGCTGCTGTCGACCCACTCGCCCAGCATCTTGGCCTTGGCGTCGTGCGGCAGGAGCTTGCGCCCGATGAAGATCATGAAGAGCGTGCAGCTTACGCAGATAGGCAGGCCGATCCACGCAAACTCGAAAAACCCGAATGGCTTCTGGCCGGCGTTCTCGAGCGCCGCGACCGCGAGCATGTTCGGCGGGGTACCGACCATGGTCAGATCACATCCGACGTTGGCCGCAACCGCCAGGCCCATCAGGAGGGGCGCCGGGGAGATCCTCGCGGAGACGCAGATGCCGATGACCATCGGCATGAGGCAGGCCACGGTGCCGGTGTTGGAGGCGAAGGCGGACATCACGATGGTCACGCCCATGAGCGCGGCCATCAGCGGGCCCTCGCTGATCCCGACCTTGCGGACCACAAGCCGCCCGATGGTCGTCGCAAGCCCCGAGTCGAGCATCGCCGCACCCACGACGAACATGCCTCCAAAGAGCACCACCGTGGAGTTTGAAAATCCCGAGAATACCTCGGGGGTCTTGAGCACCCCGCAGATCCCAAGCGCCAGCGCCGCGGCCATCGCGGTCACCGCCATCGGGATCAACTCTGTCACAAACAAAAACGCCACCACGGCAAGCACCGCCAGCGTTATGACTGCATCGCTCATCTGGTCTCCTCTGCCCTGCCTGCCCGGAGACAGGGCCGCAATTGATCTGATCTGTTGCTGCGATCCGAACGCTTTCAACCTTATGCAAACATTTGCGCCCCCGCAAGAGAACCATGTCCGACTTTTTGCAGATATGTGCGGTGCACAGCATTAAGTCACCGCAAGTGCCGTGCACATTTTTCGTGAAATGTGACGCAGGCCCTGTACTTGCATGTAAAAAAATCCCTAGTATCAAGACAACTGCAGCAAAAGACTAAAAAAAGCAACATCAAATGTCCCCTGAAGGCAAAATCGCACTGTGCCTGGCGCTCGTTTTTACGACCGCCGCGATATTCCGCGTCCTCGTGGGCAGGCGCCGCGATGCCTGGTTCCGCCGCATCCTCTCCAAGTCGCCAATCACCGCCAAAGGCGCGTTCGGCGACGTCCTGGCCCTGGGCATGCCCAGGACGATCAAGGGCGCCGCGGTCGCGTGCGCCCTCGCGCTCTCGTGCGCCTTGGAGGCCGCGGCGGTATGGCTACTGCTCTAGCCTTGGATCCAAGGCGCTGGACGTTTTACTGTTGCGTTTTGAAAACGGCTTTACGACAAGGGCCGCGGCGTGCTGCACCAGGGTGTGTTGCGCAGGCGCCCTCGGTGCAGTGGCGCATGCGGCTGTGGTAGAATGCGCTAATGCTTAACCTCCGGATCACTTCACACAAAACCCACGAAGACTACGTTGCCGTGCAGCGCAACACCGGGATCCTGCCCATTTCAGGACGCCACTTCGTCGGAATCATCTCGGTGTGCGTGATCTCGATAATCTGCGCAATCCCCGTAGGCAACCTCGTTCCCCTCTCCATCGAAGCCATCCCCGCGTTGGCATCATTAAACCGCGGCGACTCGCGCAACAGCGAGGAGGCCTACCTCAAGAGCAGCGACGAGGAGGCCGCCGCGAACCTCCAGATCACCGCAGACGCCGGCTCGCGCGAAAACTACGATGACGCCGACCTGCCTTCAAACCTCTTCTCGGCCCAGGCTGTCAACGACGCCGTCGCCGCTGCAAGGCGCAGCGGCAACACCGCAGCCGACGCCTTCAACGACGAGGACGGCATCGACTATGCCGCCGAGGGCGAGGAGACCACCGAGGCTCCTGCAGTGCCCGAGCAGCTCAGGCAGCGCTTCTATGCGGCAAAGCCTGACGAGAAGGCGAGCGCGGCTCCGGAGGCCAAGGAAGCCCAGTCCGAGCAGTCCGATCAAAAGGCCCTTGCCGATGCCGCCCCCGCATCCGGGGATGAGAAGGCGGGAGCCATGGAGCCTTCTGCCGAGGATGGCTCGACGCTGCACGCCAGCGCCGCCGAGGAGGATGGCTCTGCGCTGCACGCCGGCTCCGCCAAGGAGAGCGGGGCTGCTGCCAAAGTTGAAGAGCCTGGTGAGGAAAAGGCTGGCGAGGGCCAGGAGGCCCTGGCCGCCAACGAAAGCGGAGCCCCGGCTGCTGATGATGAAAAGCCGCTGCCCTTCCCGCTCAAGGAGCCGCCTCTTCCGCTCCAGGATCCGGCGCAGCGCGTGATGGATCTGCTCGCCGACGGCAGCATCCCCCAGGTCTCAGGCCTCGATGCCGGCAGCGCGCCTTCGCTGCTCTCCGACCAGGCCGTGCCCGAGCGCCGTCCTTCCGGACGCTGGTACAAGCAGACCGTGCACTCAGGCGACACCATCTCCGAGATCTTCGACTACCTCAACCTGCCTTCAGGCACCCTCGCCGACGTAACCAAGGCCGCCTCCAAGTCCGACCTCTACCTAAAGCCCGGTGCCCAGATCCACTTTCTCATCGACTCCAAGAACAACGTGCTCGAGCTCGTGAAGCCCCTGCGCGGCCGCGGCGAGCAGGTCCGCCTGACCCGCATGTCGCCTAGCGATCCGTTCACCGTGGTGCACGAGGCCGCAGGCTCCCACGTTGCAAACTCCAGCGACCTTGAGATGTTCGCCGACGCAGGCCAGATGCCTGCGGCCATCGAGGCTGCCAAGGATCGCAAGGCCGCCGAGGAGGAGGCTGCCAAGCAGAAGAAGGCCGAGGAGCTCCTGGCACGCCAGAACGCCACGACCAGGCCGCGCCTAGTCATCTCCAGCCTCAAGCGCGGCGAGAGCTTCAATGCCGCAGCCAAGCGCGCCGGCCTCACCGCCGCCAACATCTCCCAGCTGCGCTCGGTGCTCAGCGGCCGCGTGAACCTGCGCCGCATGGCCACAGGCGATGACTTCAGGGTGCTCTTCAACGGCGTCGGCACGAAGTCCGCGATCACCGCCGTCGAGTTCAACACCTCGCGCAACGGAAGAGTCAGACTCTTCAAGAACCCCGACAACGGCTCGTTCTACGAGGAGGACGGCTACAAGCCGCAGACCGGCTCGTTCCGCCGCTTCCCGGTCAACGGCAACCTCGAGGTCAGCTCGCCGTTCAACCCGCGCCGCTACCATCCGCTGCGCCACCGCATTTCCCCGCACAACGGCGTCGACTTCAGGATGCCGATCGGAACTCCGGTCTACGCTCCGTCCGATGGCGTCGTGACCTACGCCGGCTACATGCGCGGCGGCGGGTACACCGTCGTCATCAAGCACATGGGCGCCTACTCCACCGTCTACATGCACCTGTCGCGCTTCTTCGTCTCCAAGGGCGACACCGTCCACATGGGCCAGGTGTTCGCCAAGTCCGGAAACACCGGCGGCTCGACCGGCTCGCACCTGCATTACGAGATCCGCATCAACGACCGCCCTGTCGATCCGCTCAAGATCGACCTGCCCTCAGGCAGCCCGGCCGTGGCCAGCCAGCGCCGCGAGCGCTTCCAGAGCACCGTCAAGGTCCTGAAGTCGGAGCTTTACAAGGAAAGCCTGGCAATACGCCAAGGCGGCGATCAGCAGCAGAAGAGGAACTGACCGCGCTTAACACACCGCGGCGCCAAAAGGCGCCGCTCTGGGGCACCAATTGTTTGAATTCATAAACTTCAAGGAAGAGGCGATCGCCCTGACGAAGTGGCTGATCTCCATTCCGTCCATCACCTCGACCCACGGGGAGATGGAGATCTCCAAGGCCATCTACGACACCGTCTGCGGGATCTCCTACTTCAGGACCCACCGCAACGACGTGCTCTACGTCCCTCACTCCGATCAGAAGCACCACTCGGTGGTCGCCCTGGTCAAGATAGACGGCGGCATCACCCGCGAGACGCTCTGCGTGCTCTGCTCGTCCGACACCTCGGGCAACGACTCATACGCGATGCTAAAGCCCCTCTCCTTCAAGCCCGACGAGCTCAAGGAGAAGCTGCGCGGGATCATCAAGAAGAGCGACAAGGCGCAGGCGCTCTCCTACTCCAACACGCTCTATGGCTTGGGATCGTTCGAGTCCAAGGGCGTGACCGGCGCGCTGCTCACGCTGGTCAAGGAAGCCTCCGACCGCCTCTACGAGCTGCCGTTCAACCTCCTGTTCGTGTGCACCTCCCAGACCATCTCCGGAAATACCGGGATCCGCGAGTGCATGCCCTACATCCACTCGCTCCTAAGCGAGAACCACCTGGATCTCAAGCTCACCGTGGCCTTCAAGCCCGAGAACCGCTCGAACGACGAGAACAACTTGAACCTCTACACGGCGAACATGGGCCGCTCGGAGCTGTGCTTCTACATCCTGGGCAAGGGCGCCGACAGCGCCGAGCCCTTCAAGGGCTTCAGCCCCACCCAAGTGTGCTCGCGCATCATCGAGAAGATGGAGCTCAACCCCAAGGTGACGTCGCGCCTGTCAAAGCGCCCGTTCGTTCCGGTGTTCCGCTCGATGCTCATGCCACCGATGCTGAGCCCGAGGACCCCGGACTCAGCGCTCGTCTCCTTCGAGCTGCCCTTCCTGAACCTCAACCTCCTGGATCTCATCGAGGTCTTGAAGTCGCTTGCCGCAGAGGCGCTCGAGGAGAGCTGCACGGCCATCGAGAACCGCGAGAACGATCTTCTGACCATGCTCGATCAGGAGTACCTGCCAGAGGTGCGCGACGCCGAAGTGCTTTCCTACTCCGATCTCTTCTACCGCGCCTCCAGGCACTACCGCGGCGATCTGCAGGCGGCCATCGACGGCCTGCTCAACCGCTGCGCCAAGAAGGAGTACACCCGCGAGGAGACCGTGCAGGCGGTCATCGAGAGGCTTAACGACTTAGCCCGCCTGCCCCGCCCGTCGGTGGTCATCTGCCTTGGGAGCAACTTCATCCCCCAGCAGCAGATCCGCCAGAACAACTCGGGCGACCGCGAGGTCTACCGCCGCATCAGCGACGCCGTGGACAGCTTCAACTCGGACTTCGTGCAGCAGATCAAGTTTGCAGGCGAGACCTCGGCCTCCGACTGCTGCTTCATCCGCCCGGTTGGCGTCGACCAGGCGGTCAAGGCGCTGCGCGCCGAGTGCCCGATCCCCTTCCGCGACTTCTACAACTTGGGCGCGCCAGCGGTAACACTCACGGTCAAGGGCGAGGATCTCTACCTGCCCACCGAGCACGTCTCCACCGAGATCTTCGACATCATCCCGGGCTTCCTCTCAAAGCTCTTCGACGTGTTCAAGCAGGAGGACGACCTCAAGGACGAGGAGGAGCCCAAGGACGACGAGGACGAGGTGGAAAGCGAGGCCCTGCCCGAGGGGGCCGACGAGGACTCGGACGAGCAGCCCTCTGAGAAGAAGTAAGGCCGGTCCGCCTGATCCAAAAAGCCGCGTCATGTCCGCGGCTTTTTAGGCATGTCCCTGGCCTTACGCGGATATCAGGCCCCCTGCAGGCTCCCGCGCGCCTTTTCAATGAGCGCCAGCGAGAGCATGGCCTCGCAGCGGTCGCGGTCGAGCTTCTCGTAGGTGCCGAGCGCCGCGCCGTCCTTGAGCCCCGCGATGTCAAGGAGCCTTGCGATGTCCTCGCCGCTGCCGCCCAAGTCCTCAAAGCCCGAGGGCAGCGAGAGGCTCTTGAAGATCCGGCGCACCGTGGCAAGCCCGGCCCGCGCGCAGGCCTCGGCGCCCGCCTCATGCCCGTCCCAGGGGATCGAGAAGGCCCCGGACATCAGCCTTGCCATCCTAAGTACGTCCTTGTAGAGCACTATCTCGGCCCATGCCGGGAAGATCACCCCCACGGCCCTGCCGTGGGCGCAGTCATAGAGCTGCTTGAAGGCAAGCGCGAAGGCTTCCACGGCCTCCTCGGCGCAGCCGGCGGCCCCGGGCCTCGTATAGGCATCGACGCCTGCGCCCATGAGGTCCGAGAGCGCGGCGGTGTCGGAGGGATCTCTCTGAAGGCGGCGCAGGCTGCGCACCAGCACCCTCAGGGTGGCAGTGCACAGCTCCTCGTTGAGCCCCTGGCAGGCCCCGTTGAAGAAGTTGCCGCACACCCTGGCGAAGATGTTGGCAAACGAGAGCGCCAGGTGCTTTGGGAAGCAGGTCACGAGATCGGGGTTGCAGATGGCGAACTTGGCGTAGAGGAAGTCTGACTTCATCTGAAAGATCCTGATCTCGCGCCCGCCCTGAGGCGGATCGTCGGTCACGATGGTGCTGTTTGAAAGCTCGCTCCCGCTCCCCGGAACCGTGACAATCACGCCCACGGGCAGCGCCCCGCTCACCTCGCGGCCGCGCTCGATGCACTCGCGGAACGATCCGTCCCAGCAGGCTCCCGCAGCGATGGCCTTGGCGCTGCCGACCACGCTGCCGCCCCCGATGGCCAGGATGAAGTCGAGCTGATCGTCGCGGCACATCCTGATCCCTTCCTCGATCTTGGCGATGCGGGCGTTCTTCAAGACCCCTCCGAGCTCCTCGTAATCGACGCCGGCGTCCTCGCAGCTGTGGCGCACGCGGGCGAGCAGATCTGGATCGGTCACGCCGGGCCTGCCGTAGTGGATGAGCACCCGCGAGCCGCCCGCAAGCTTGATCTCCTCGCCGACATGCTCCTCTGTCCCCATGCCAAAGAGCACCGCAGAATGCGGCTCGGACCTGAAACTGTCCAATCTTCCTCCCAGAGCGCCTGCGCGCAAGATTGCCAGGGCCAGGACGGCCCGTTGGAGATGTTACACGAAATGCAGGATGGGTGGCGTCAGGCGCGCTCGACTATGTCAAGCACCGACTCGATTGGCATCGCCCCGAACTTCAAGGGCAGGCTGCCTGCCTTGAGCGCTGGCACCGCGACGGCGCCGAACTCACGGGCGAGGTTGGGGAAGAGCGCAATGTCGTAGATCTCGCAGCTTATGAGAGGGTTCAAGGTGGCGATGCGCTGCGCGGGAATGACCAGCTCCGGGCAGACCATGCACTCGTTGGATACGAGTACCCTCATGCGCACCGGGTGCGAGATCGCCTCGATGCGCTGGCGGATCGCGGGGTCCACCGACTGCCCGCGGCCTGATGCGTTGTAGATCCCGAGCATGAAGCTCGTGAACTCGCGCCCGCCAGGGATGCCGTGGAAGGCAAGGCCGGTCCACCTGCCTCGCTCGTCCAGGATCCTCACGCAGGGGAGATCCTCGCCCTCCTCGGCAGGCTTGAGCGAGAGCTTGGTCGTGAGCGCGCACAGCTCGGCCATGGCGTTGAAGAGCTCATGGCCGCGCCCTCTGGAGGCGCCCTGCACTTCAAGCACAATGGGCCGCTCCATCCGCGAGAACACGGCCTGGAGCTGCCCATTCATCGATGGATCAATGAAGCTCCCCGGCATCAAAGCTTCCCGACAAGATCAAGCGAGGGCTTGAGCGTCTTGGCGCCCGGGTGCCAGTTGGCCGGGCAGACGTTGTCGCCGTGCTCGCGGACGAACTCGAGCGCCTCGATGCGGCGGAGGATCTCGGAGGCGTTGCGGCCGACAGAGCCGTCGATGATCTCGAAGCCGCGCACCTTGCCCTCTGGATCGAGGATGATGGTCGCGCGCTGCGCCACGCCTTCATGCTCGTCGAGCACGTTGAAGGCGCGGGCGAGGGCCATGGAGCGATCGCCGATCATCGGGTAGCGCAGATCGCGGATGGTCGGGGTGGCATCGGCCCAGGCCTTGTGGACGTACACCGAGTCGGTGGACGCGGAGAAAACGCGGCAGTCCGCCTTTTCAAACTCATCGAGGTGCGAGTTCAAGTCCGCAAGCTCGGTGGGGCAGACGAAGGTGAAGTCGGCAGGATAGAAGAGGATCACAGTCCACTTCCCATCGGTCGCCTTGAGGTCAATCTGCTCAAGCTTGCCTGCGTGGTAGGCTTGAACGGTGAGGGCTGGGACGTCTTGGTTCAGAAAAGGCATGTTGCCTCCTTGTAGCTGTTGTCTTTTTGTTGTTGTTATTATTGATAACAGTTCCTATTATAGTGTCACTTTCTGATAAACCCGCGCTTCCGATAAATTGTTTCAGCCTCCATTTTCCATCCTCTCCTGCAAGGGCCTCCCATTCCGTGCGATGAAACGGGAGGCTGCTCAAAAACCCATGGAGGGCGCCTTTTGGTGCCGCCTGTCCCGGCCCCGTGCTTTTTAGTTAAAAACGCGAAAAGCCGCTTGCGCATCCTGCTGGATCATCTAACATGAGCACAACAAAATTCAGGGCGCTCGCGCCCAGTTGGAGGGCGGCCATGGCCGCCGATGTTCAAACTGCTGGAGATGAACTGAAGTGGAAGCTTCACAGCGCACGGATGCCGCGGCCGCCAAGCCGCAGGACCCTTCACCGGCGGCCAAGGAGCCCAAACCTGCCGCCAAGAACACCCACCGCCCAGGCGACCTGCCCGGCCAGAAGGCCTCCCCTGTCGAACAGCACAAGAAGCCCATCCTCGAGATATCCGACCTGACCAAGAAATTCGGCGACTTCAGCGCCGTCAACGGCGTGGACCTCACCGTCTACGAGGGTGAGATCTTCGCGCTTTTGGGATCCTCCGGATGCGGCAAGTCGACGCTCCTTAGGATGCTCGCAGGCTTCGAGACCCCGACATCGGGATCGATCCTGCTTGAGGGCAGGAACATCGTCGACATCCCGCCCTACAAGCGCACCATCAACATGATGTTCCAGTCCTACGCGCTCTTCCCCAACATGAACGTGCGCCAGAACATCGCCTTCGGCTTGAAGCAGGAGCACCTGAAGAAGAGCGTCATCGACGAGCGCGTCGACAAGATGCTCAAGCTCGTGCACATGGAGTCGTTCGTCGACCGCAAGCCCTACCAGCTCTCAGGCGGCCAGAGGCAGCGCGTGGCGCTGGCCCGCTCGCTTGCCAAGGAGCCGAGGCTCTTGCTCCTGGACGAGCCGATGGGCGCCCTGGACAAGAAGCTGCGCGAGCAGATGCGCCTTGAGCTTGTGGACATCATCAACACCGTCGGCGTCACCTGCATCATGGTCACCCACGATCAGGAAGAGGCCATGACCATGGCCGACCGCATCGCGATCATGGACCGCGGCGAATTCGTCCAGATAGGCGGCCCGCGCGAGATCTACGAGAACCCCAACTGCCGCTTCAGCGCCGAGTTCATCGGCTCGGTTAACCTCTTTGACTGCACGCTGATCTCCTCGGACCAGAAGCACTCGCTCATCCACACCGACGACTTCCCCTCCCCGATCGAGCTTGGGCATGATCTCGACCTCGCAGACGGCATGCCGCTGACCATCGCGCTGCGCCCCGAGAAGGTCTACATCTCCAAGGTCCCCGACGAGGAGACCGGCGGATCGAACTGCTGCGAGGGCGACGTTGAGAACATCGCCTACTTGGGCGACATCTCCATCTACTACGTGAGGCTGCCCTCAGGCAGGCTCGTCGCCTCGACGCTGCCCAACGTCGACCGCTTCAAGACCGGCCTCCCCATCTGGGACGACCACGTGTACCTAAGCTGGGACCCCGAGTCCTGCATTGCGCTGACCATCTGATGGGGGAGGCTTTGCAATGCCCATATCCGCACTGAACGCCACGCAGGCGCTGATACGCCGCAAGCTCAACGCAGGCCCGCGCAGGCGCCGCAAGGCCGAGCTGCTGCTCACCCGCCGCGAGGTCACCTGGCGCGAGAGGCTCGTGATCCTCGTCCCCTACCTGTGGATGATCCTTTTCTTCCTGATGCCGTTCCTGATCATCTTCAAGATCTCGCTTTCGGTGACGGAGATAGCCATCCCGCCCTACTCCCCGATCGTGACCTTCGAGGACGGGGCTATGCAGATAATCCTCCACCTGGAGAACTACACATTCATCTTCACGGACGAGGACGGGACCTACATGAAGTCCTACCTTAAGTCCCTGGAGGTCGCAAGCTTCTCCACGCTCCTGTGCCTGTTCATCGGCTATCCGATAGCCTGGGCGCTCTCCAAGTGCCGCCCGGCGACGCGCAACATCATGTTCATGCTCCTCATCATGCCGAGCTGGACCTCGTTCGTGGTGCGCATCTACGCCTGGATGGCCCTGCTCAAGAAGGACGGCCTCATCAACGACGTGCTGATGGCCCTCGGGATCATCGACAGCCCGATCCACATGCTGCAGACGGACTTCGCCGTCTACGTGGGCATCGTCTACTGCTACCTGCCCTACATGGTGCTGCCGCTGTTCACGGCGCTGCTCAAGGTCGACTACACGCTCATCGAAGCGGCCTACGACCTGGGCGCCCGCCCGGTGAAGACCTTCTTCTCGGTGCTGGTGCCGCAGACGCGCTCGGGCATCATCGCAGGCTCGATGCTCGTCTTCATTCCGGCGCTGGGCGAGTACGTGATCCCTGAGCTGCTCGGAGGCAAGGGGTCGATCCTCATCGGCCGCATCCTCTGGCAGGAGTTCTTCAACAACCGCGACTGGCCGCTGGCCTCGGCGGTGGCGATCGTCATGCTGACGATCCTCGCCATCCCGATCGTCATCTTCTTCAAGTCGCAGAGAAAGAAGGCGGAGGCCGCATGATGAAGGGATTTCTGAAGCACCACGGCGCCTCGAACATCGCCAAGGCTGTGATCCTGCTTTTGGCGCTCATCTTCCTCTACACCCCGATCATGACCTTGGTGGTGTACTCGTTCAACGAGTCGAAGATGGTCACCATCTGGACCACCTTCTCGCTGCACTGGTACAACGTCCTGGTGCACGACTCGGCGATCATCTCTGCGCTGTGCATGTCGCTGACCATCGCCGTGATGGCCGCGTCGGCATCGGTGATCATCGGCACCATGGCCGCCTTCGTGATGGTGCGCGTGCGCCAATTCGCGGGCGAGTCGGCGTTCATGCTCTTTATGACCGCCCCGATGGTGCTGCCCGAGGTCATAACCGGACTGGCGCTGCTGCTGCTCTACGTCACGCTGGGCGACTTCATCCCGGTCTTCGCCGACCGCGGCATCATCGCCATCTGGGTGGCGCACGTGACCTTCTGCTCGGCCTACGCCACCGTGGTGATCCGCTCGCGCTTCATCGAGCTTGACACCTCTGTCGAAGAGGCGGCAAAGGATCTCGGCGCAGGCCCGCTCAAGGTGTTCTTCGCGATCATGCTGCCCTCGCTCATGCCCGCCGAGGTCGCCGCGTTCCTGCTCTCGTTCACGATGTCGATGGACGATCTGGTCATCACCAGCTTCATAGCCGGCCCTGAGTCGACGACGCTGCCGATGCTGATCTTCTCGTCGATCCGCCGCGGCCTCTCCCCTGAGATCAACGCCCTGGCCGCCATCATCATCTTCGTGGCGTCCATCGGCACCTTCATCGGGTGGCTCTCGATGGTGAGGAAGCAGAAGCGCATCGCAGCCGACGTGGCCAAGGCCCAGGCCGAGGCCAAGCGCGAGCGCGAAAGCTCGATGCTCGGCGGCTTGCGCGGCTAAGTCGCAACCCAGGCGCGGCAAGGCTCCGGCGCCCCCGGAGCCTATTTCATATTACGGCGACCAAATCATGACGTTTCAGATCACAGATTTGGTTAGCCTTGCCTAATTCATTCGGCGGCCATGCCTGCCGGGAGTTCTTTGAAATCATGTTCGGAAACGCCTTGTGCCTGAGGCTCAAGTCTCCAGATTGAGGTCTTGCGTGAAGGATGCTTGCTGGGATTGGGATGAATGGCGATGCCGGGCGGTGGTCTTGCCGGCGTTCTGTCTCAGGCCTGCCCTTCAGGCTCGGCCGACAGGTAGTCGGCGCTGCATTCCACTGCCAGGAGATAGTTTCAAGATTTTCAAATCTGCCTTCCGTCCGCAGCAAGGATCAATCGCCCGTAATGACTTGTTGTTTCAACAAGTTGCAAAAATCCTGGCTTGAACACCTCGCCCGCGCCGCCGCATCCATGCCATGGGCGCGCGTCTCAAGGCCCCATGCCCTGCTTTATCTCAAGGGATCGACGCCTGCAACGCCATCGCCAATAGCGTGCCGCGCTTGCAAGTTCCTGCTTGCACCAAGCATTGAAATGCTTGGATTGCAAAGGCTGCAGCACTTGCGGGCACGGGATTTACCGCTTGATTCTGCAAGGTGGTAATGTCAAAATGTGCGCGCCTGACAAAGGATCAGAGCACTCCCCTTTCCTGTACTTTCGGTGATGATAAATGGCTGATATGAAACTGTTTGCTGGGAATGCCATCCCGGCACTGGCCAAAAGCATCGCGTCGCGCCTCTATACGAAGCTTGGCGACGCCACAGTCGACCGCTTCAGCGACGGCGAGGTGCATGTGCAGATCAACGAGTATGTCCGCGGATGCGACATCTTCGTGATCCAGTCCACCTGCGCCCCTACCAATGAGAACCTGATGGAACTGCTGATCATGATCGACGCGATGCGCCGCGCGTCGGCAGGGCGAATCACCGCTGTGATCCCCTATTTCGGCTATGCCCGCCAGGACCGCCGCCTGCGCTCGGCCCGCGTGCCCATCACCGCCAAGGTCGTGGCCGATCTGCTCTCCTCCGTGGGTGTCGACCGCGTGCTCACCGTGGATCTCCACGCCGAGCAGATCCAGGGCTTCTTCGACGTGCCGGTCGATAACTGCTTCTCAAGCCAGATCTTCGTGGAGGACATGCTCGCCCGCAAGCTCGAGCACCCCTGCGTGGTCTCCCCCGACATGGGCGGCGTCGTCAGGGCCCGCGCCATCGCCAAGCTGCTCAACAACGCCGACATCGCGATCATCGACAAGCGCCGTCCCCGCCCTAACGTCTCCGAGGTCATGAACCTCATCGGCGAGGTCAAGGACCGCGACTGCATCATCGTCGACGACATCGTCGACACCGCCGGCACGCTCTGCAAGGCCGCGGCGGCATTGAAGGAGCGCGGCGCCAAGAGCGTCTACGCCTACATCACCCACCCGGTGCTCTCGGGCCCGGCCTACGACAACATCTCAAAGTCCGTCATCGACCAGATGGTCGTCTCCGACACCATCCCGGCGAGCAAGCAGTTCCTCGATCTCAATAACTTCAAGGTGCTGACCCTCGCCCCGATGCTCGCCGAGGCCATCAGGCGCATCAGCAACGAGGAGTCGATCTCCTCGATGTTCCAAAGCGCGCTCTGAGGCTTTGGATCTGATCTGGATGAAAGCGGGCCGCCGGCCCGCTTTCGTTTTTTTCAAGGCATTCCCGCCATCTCCTCCCCTCCTGTTCTTTTCTCCGCCCCTGGCATTGGCGTTTTTTGGGAGCCAGAGCGGGTTTTCGCATCAAAAGCCGCAAAAGCCTCAATCCAGGCCGCGCCGCTGCCGTAAACCTAGACAAGGAGAGGAATGGCTATGTCAACTATAAATCCAGTAGGCGCCGACTCGGGCCTTGCGAGCGTTCAGCAGCAACTGGCCGCGTCCCAGGCTGTAGGCGTCGAGAACATCAAGCCTGAAACCAGGCAGAACGAGACCGCGGTTGCGGCCACGGAGATCGAGCATGCCCAGTCAAGCCGCGACGACGCGCAGTACTCGCACGTGCGCTACATCGCGAGGAATGCCTTCATGACCGGCCAGGGATCTGGCACGGCGTCGCTCCACTCGGACGGCGAGGGAGGCGGCTACATCACGAAGAAGCCTGAGGCATCCGTCTCAAGCGACGCCGCGCGGAAATCATCCCCGGACGATGATGGATCGGGAGCTTACAAGACATCAGGCGCAGGCAGCGCAGGTGACGGCAAGACGAAGAAGTCCGGCTCGACCACCACGAGCGGCAAGCAGCTCACCGACGCCGAGCAGGAGCAGGTCAAGGAGCTCAAGAGCCGCGACAGCGAGGTGCGCCGGCACGAGCTTGCCCACCAGAGTGCGGGCGGCCAGTACGCGAGCTCCCCTTCCTACGACTACCAGACCGGGCCCGACGGCAACCGCTATGCCATAGGCGGCCACGTCAACATCGACGTGTCCAAGGAAAGCAGCCCTGAGAAGACCATCGAGAAGATGCAGCAGGTGATCCAGGCCGCCCGCGCCCCTGCAGAGCCCTCAGGGCAGGATCTGAGGGTGGCGGCCGAGGCCCAGCAGACCCTGGCCGAGGCCCAGACCGAGAAGCTCCAGGAATCAAGCCCCTCTTCTGGCAGCTCAGGCAGCGGTGACAGCGGCTCGGACGAGGCGCAGGGCGCCTCAGGCGCGCAGGGCCCGGACGCGGCATCGTCCGCAAGCTCGGCGTCCGATCCGTCCTCCAAAGGCGGCTCGTCCAAGGCTGGCGATGCGGGGAGCGCCTCTGAGAAGAAAAGCGGCGGGGCCGCCCAGGACTTCTCCAATGACTCAAGCTCCGCCCCGGTTGCGCCGCAGCCCAGGAAGAGCCTCTCCGAGAGCACGTCAATCACGGGCAACGACTCCTCGCCCACCGCAAGCCAGTACGGCGGCGCCCAGCTCTGAGGCGTCCCTCCATCTACCAAAAGCGCGGCTCCAGTCCGCACTTTTTGATCCATCCTTGACCCTGCTCTCGGTTTTTTCACACGCCCTGCGCACCGTCACGATGCATTTTTTGGCTTTGTGTGCACTGAGCGTTAAAATTTAACCTGAAATAGAGGCGTTCGCACTAAAAGCGAGCGCTTGTTCTGAGTTTGAGAATCAAAGGAAGCAAATCATGGATCCCATCAACGCAGGATGGCTTTCGATCCTGCCGCCGGTGATAGCAGTCGTGCTCGCGCTGGCCACCAAGGAGGTCTTCTCCTCCCTCATCATCGGCATCATGGCCGGCACCTGCATCTACACCGTCGGGACCGACGGCAACATCGTGGTCGGCACGGTCGAGAACGCCTTCAAGGTGCTTGCCAGCAAGTTCGACATCAACATCGTGCTCTTCTGCTCGCTCCTGGGATCGCTCGTGTACGTGATCACGCTCGCCGGCGGAACCAGGGCCTACGGCAAGTGGGCCACTGGCCACATCAGGGATCGCCGCGCCGCGATGGTCTCCACCTCGGTGCTAGGCGCATTCATCTTCATCGACGACTACTTCAACTGCCTGACCGTCGGCACCGTGATGCGCCCGATCACCGACACCTACAAGATCTCCCGCGAGAAGCTGGCGTACATCATCGACGCCACCGCAGCCCCCGTCTGCATCATCGCCCCGATCTCCTCGTGGGCCGCGGCAGTGGGCTCCAACCTCAAGGACACCAAGGCCTTCTCCTCCGAGATGGGCGCCTTCGTCTCCACCATCCCCTGGAACTTCTACGCGCTCCTGTGCATCTCCCTCGTGCTGATCCTCTCGTTCTGCAAGCTCGACTTCGGGCCGATGCTCAAGGCCGAGGAGCGCGCCATCAAGGGCGAAATCTCCGATCGCGACGATCTCAAGGCCGACGCGGGCAACCGCGACATCGACGTCAAGGCCGACGGCACCGTCTGGGACATGATCGTGCCGATCGTCATGCTGATCATCTTCTCGACCATGTCGTTGCTCTACGTCGGCGGCTACTGGGGCGATGACGCGGCCTACCACACCATCAGCGCGGCGTTCGGCAACACCGACGCGGGCCCCGCCCTGGTGCTCGGCGTCTTCGGGGCGCTCGTGGTCGCCTTCGCGATGTTTGTCGGCCGCAGGCTCATGAGCCTCAAGACCTTCATGGACGGCATGCTCCGCGGTGTGCAGACCATGGTGCCGGCCTGCATGATCCTGACCTTGGCCTGGACCATCTCCGGCGTCTGCCGCGATCTGCTGCAGACCCAGGTCTTCATCTCCGAGATCGTCAAGAACGACACCGGCTTCCTGGCCGCCGTGCTGCCTGCGGTGATCTTCGCGATCGCAGGCTTCCTCTCGTTCTCCACCGGCACCGCCTGGGGCACCTTCGGGATCCTGATCCCGATCGTCGTCTCCGTGGCGCAGGCCCTCGATCCCTCCGCGCAGGACCTCATCGTGATCACCCTGTCGGCCACCCTGGCAGGCTCGGTGTTCGGCGACCACTGCTCGCCGATCTCCGACACGACCATCCTCTCGTCGGCAGGCGCCGGCTGCGTGCACATCGACCACGTCTACACCCAGCTGCCCTACGCGGTCATAACGGCGATCTGCGCCTTCGTGGGCTACGTCATCGCAGGCCTCACCTACAGCCTGCCCCTGAGCCTGGGCTCCGCGCTCGTGCTCCTCATCGCGTCAGTCTATGTGATGCACCGCCGCAACCTCAGCGCCGAGAAAAAGGCCGCGGCAGCGGCCTGACCTTAGACAGCAGGCATTAAAAAAGCCCTCCTGGGAGACCAGGAGGGCTTTTTTGACCGCCCCGCCAAACCCAGGGCCAGGCTATGCGCTCCTCACCGAGGCGACGGCGTAGGGCTCAAGGCCGCGCAGGAGCAGATCGACGCAGGCCCTTGCAAAGTCGGCCCCGGAGATGCGGCTGCTGCCGTCAAGCCCCATGGGGAGCACGTCGTCCCCGAAGATGAATGAGCCCGTGGCTGGCGCGTCCTTGTCGAGGATGAGCGGCGGGCACAGCAGCGTCCACTTGAACGAGCGCTCGCTGCGCAGCCTCCTCGAGGCGGTGGCGCAGAGCCTCAAGGCCTGCTCGTGCCCGCCCTGGGTCATGCAGCAGTCGTCGGTGACCATGCTGCTGCGGCTTGAGTCGGCGTAAAGCGAGGAGGTAGAGCCCACCGCAAGCAGGCCCGCGGCGGAGCCTTGAAGCAGCGCACCGATGCGCCACAGCGGCAGATCGTCGGAGTTGTACCTGCCGATGCGCGGGAAGGACTCGGCGTCCACCACCGCGTGCATGCCCTCGAGATCCCCCTTGTCGAGATCCCTGAAGTCCTTGATGATCACGGGCCCGCTGCCCGGCATGGCCGAGGGATCGGACACCACCGAGGTCACCTGGATCCCCTTCTTCTCGGCCTCGGCTACGATCCTGCGCCCGGGCTCTCCGGCGGCCCCTATGACTGCGATCCTCATATCGACACCGTCCCCTGGTTCTCATTGGCAGGCTTGACCGCGCCGAAGCGCAGCCAGTTCTCAAAACGGCGCTCCTTGTGCCAGATCAGGTAGTCGCGCGAGGGCCACATCGCCTTGTCCTCTGGAAGCGAGATCCTCACGCCGTCGTACTTCATGTACTCGCCGCCGCCTGCGACCTTGAGATCCCTTGAGACAATGACCACGACCTCGCTGTCGGAGGCGTACTCGCAGGTGATGTAGCCCTGGGAGAAGAGGCGATGGATGTCGCAGCGCAGTACTATGCCGTTGCCGGGCTTGGTGAAGCGCTCGTCGTAGAAGGTCCTGATGTGCGCGACGTCCAAAAGCGGCTGGGTCCGATCGCCTGTGATGGCGCAGCGGAAATCGTAGGCGCGCAGCATCTGCGTGAAGAAGACTATCGAGTAGTCACGGGCGTGCTTCTCGGCGGCCATGAGGTAGATCCCCGGCCACTCGTTGTTGAAGGTGCCGGGCCGCAGATGCGGGGAGCGGCGCTCCATGGTCACGAGCGCCAGGAACCTGCCCTCGGGGCTGTCAAGCGAGAAGCAGGCCGTCGAGCCCGCCTCGATCCTGATCCCAAGCTCCTCCGGGATCGGGTAGGACTCGTGGCGCGAGAAGGCGAAGCAGCCATTCAGCACGTTTGCCGACATCTTCTCGCCCTGCCGCCATCCGGCCGCCTGAAGCTCTCTTAGGAAGTCCTCGTAGCTGTCGGCGCCGTTGTTGACGCCGTAGAGCTCCCAGGCCTTGGCAGGCTCGATGGTCCTGCTGGCGCAGTAGAAGCCGCCGCCGCAGATGTAGGTCCTGCCGCCGCAACTGACCGTGAACATAACGAGCGCCCCGGGCTCTGGCACGGGCCCGCCGTAGGAGGAGGTCTCAGAAAGCGAGCTCCAGCAGTTGACGCTCTTGGAGCCGCTTACGATGTAATGGGCCTTGATGGCCTGGTACCAGGGATACGGCACTCCGACCAGGAACACCTTCTCAGGAAGATCCATGTCCGCTCCTTATTGCATGCGCGCGCGGCCTGGCCGCGCTTTACCTGATTGTAGCCTCAATGTGACTTGTCAAATGGATCGGCTGTCAAATTCCCTGAAAATTCCGTGCGTTCTCATGAGCTTCTCCCATTTTTGCAGGAGTTTTCACGAAAGGGGGCGCCGGCTCTGCATGCCATTGCTTGAAAAAAGTGTGACAAGCGACAGGATTTGACAAAGTCCTCCTGCTGAATTTGGATAGGGATCACAAATTCGTCAAAACAGGACAATTTGGTGTAGTCCTTATTTATCATCAAGTTGGCCTTGGCACTCCGCCAGGCCCTGTTTTTCCGCAAAATTCCGCAAGCGTTGCCGGCGCGATTTACCATCCTCGCGCACACCGTTTTCTCAAAATAGGCAAATGCTTTTTTAATCGCCTTTTCAAAATGAAAACAGTTTTCATAAAAATTCTGCCAATAAAGCAGCTTGAAACTAATTCATAGCCATCCGCCACTGGCGCATGCCTTTACGCGCTTTTCGCGTCAAAACTTGAAACTGGCAAAACTGCCAATATAATGCCCATGTAAACGTTTACCAGCGCCGGCATGCCATGCCTGCGCCGGCAGACGCCGGGCGCAGGCAGCCCGGCCCTCCGGAGGCTACCGCCTCCCCAGGGGATCTTCCCCACGCAGCCAGACCGCGGCGCTAACGGGAGGCTGCCCCCTTGGGAAAGGGGAAGACAAGTAAACATTCAAAGGTGAAATACAAAATATGGAAACTACACAGCAAGGTCTTGCGGCGATCGACTGGATCATCTTCGCCGTATACGCCATTGTCATCGTTGCGGTCGGCCTGACCGTGTCCAAGAAGAACCGCGCCTCAACCGAAGGCTACTTCCTGGCTGGCAAGTCGATCCCCTGGTGGGCCGTCGGCGCTTCGCTGATCGCCGCCAACATCTCAGCCGAGCAGTTCATCGGCATGTCCGGCTCGGGCTTCGTCATCGGCCTGGGCATCTCCGCCTACGAGTGGATGGCGGCCATCACGCTGCTACTCGTCGCGAAGTTCTTCATGCCGATCTTCATCAAGCAGGGCATCTACACCATCCCGGAGTTCGTTGAAAAGCGCTTCAACCAGACCCTCAAGACCATTCTCGCGGTGTTCTGGATCTGCTTGTACATCTTCGTCAATCTCTCCTCGGTACTGTACCTCGGCGGCACCGCGCTGCAGATCATCATGGGCATCCCGATGATGTACACCGTGATCGGCCTGGCCTTGTTCGCCCTCGTGTACTCCGTCTACGGCGGCCTTTCCTCCGTCGTCTGGACCGATGTCATCCAGGTTGCCGTCCTCATCATCGGCGGCTTCGCCACCACCTACCTCTCCGTCAGCTTCGTTGGCGGCGACGCAGGCTTCTTCGGCGGCCTCAGCCACATGCTGGACGTCGCCCCCGAGCACTTCAAGATGATCCTTTCCCAGGGCGATCCTCAGTTCAAGAACCTCCCTGGCGTCGCGGTCCTCATCGGCGGCATGTGGGTGGCCAACCTCTACTACTGGGGCTTCAACCAGTACATCATCCAGCGCACCTTCGCCTCCAAGAGCCTCGACGAGGCCCAGAAGGGCCTGGCCTTCGCTGCCTTCCTCAAGCTCATCACCCCGATCATCGTGGTCCTCCCTGGCATCGCCGCCTATGTGATCCTCAATGATCCGTCGTTGCAGGAGAAGCTTGCGAGCACCTTCGGCGCCCTGGTCTCCAACGCCGACTCCATGCCGAGCCTCGAGCACGCCGACCGCGCCTATCCTTGGGTCGCGCAATTCCTGCCCTCCGGCTTCAAGGGCCTGGTCTTCGCAGCCCTGGCTGCCGCCATCGTCTCCTCGCTGGCCTCGATGCTCAACTCCACCGCGACCATCTTCACGATGGACATCTACAAGACCTACATCGACAAGAACGCCTCCGAGCTCAAGCTGGTCAACATCGGCCGCCTGACCGCCGTGGTCGCCCTCGTCATCGCCGTGTTCGTCGCTCCGATGCTGGGCGTGCTCGACCAGGCCTTCCAGTACATCCAGGAGTACACCGGCCTCGTCAGCCCGGGCATCCTCGCGGTGTTCCTCTGCGGCCTGTTCTGGAAGCACACCACTTCCAAGGGTGCCATCATCGGCGTGCTGGCCTCGATCCCCATCGCGCTGCTTCTGAAGTTTCTCCCGATCAGCATGCCGTTCATGGATCAGATGATGTACACCTGCGTCCTGACCATCGCCACCATCGTTTTCGTCTCGCTGGCCACCTCCGAGAATGACGACGATCCGAAGGGCATCGTGCTGACCGCCGACACCTTCAAGACCTCCGGCGGCTTCGCGGTCGCCTCCTACGCGGTGATGATCATCGTCGCCGTGCTCTACGCTGTCTTCTGGTAACCGCCAGGATCTGACAAGGCACCAAGGCCCGGGCACATGCCCGGGCTTTTTCGTCCCTGCCATTAGCATCGCAAATGCCGCTCCTTCCATGGGTAAAATTGGATGATAGATCATCAGGGCCTTGATGGAGGGCGCATGGAGCAGTTTGAGGCAGGCGGCAGGACCGTCACGGTGTTCAAGGGCGAAGGCAGGGATCTCCCCGCCTGCTACGTGCCGCTCTACGAGGACGATCAGCAGGCCCTCTTAAAGGAGGTAGCCAAGATCCCCTGCCACGCCCACCACCTGATCTGCATAAGCGGCTTAAGCTGGTTTTCCGACATGACGCCCTGGAAGGCCGAGCTCACGCTCCGGCACGCCAAGCTATTTCGTCCTGGAGGGATGGACTTCCTAAAGCTGCTTGTAGGAACGCTCGTCCCCAAGGCCGAGGAACTCCTGGGAGAGGCACCGAAAGCGCGCGTGCTCTGCGGCTACTCGATGGCGGGGCTCTTCTCGCTGTGGGCCGCGACGCAGACTGGCCTTTTCACACGCATAGGCAGCGTCTCGGGATCGCTGTGGTACCCGGGCTTCACCGCGTATTTCAAGGAACACGGCTTCAAGGGGCGCCCCGAACGCGTCTACATCTCAGTTGGCGACCGCGAAAAGCGCGCCCCCGATCCGCAGGTGGCGCTCACCGAGGAGGCGGCGCGGGAATGCGCCCGAACGGCTGGCGATCTCGGCACAGGGGTGCGCTTTGAGCTCAACTTTGGGGATCACGGGGTGCAGGAGATCTGGCGCACCGCCAGGGCCGTCCGCGCGCTCGTAAACTCCCGCCCCTTCTGAAAATTATGGCCTTCGCCTCATGCATCCAATTGACTGTGAAAACGACTTGTATGTTGATTATACAGCTTTTAAATCAACAAGTTGTTTTATGATCTCAAGCACATTTTTAAAGATGAAAAGCGTACTTTCACAGCTTTTTTGTGACAAGGCAGGCAAGTCTGAAGGCACTAGGTGGAATAAGCGCCAAGGTCCAACTAACATCAACAGTGTCAGGTGAGGCACAGACCATGAAGTGGTCCAGCGCAACCGGGGGCCGTAATCCCCTGTTTGTCCGGCCGCTCTCCAATCGACAAAAAGTCCCCATCTGACACGTGAACGGCGGGGATCGTCTGGCGCGGTGAAGTCTGTTTGAAGAGCTAACACAAGCACTGCGCCATGTCCCGGATACAAGCCGTTTAGCAGGCAGCCGCTGGGGGATCCCCCGCGGCTGTTCTGTATTCTGCCTTTCCCTTTCAATCCTTGCCGCAAGAGCCGGTTGTGCGCCAAACGAGGCCGTCGCCAGGCTTTGCCTGCCTGAAAATTCAAAGGAAAAAGAAAAGCGAATAAAAATCCCGGCGATCCCGGGACCTGGAGGGCTTCTCAGTGATGCTTGCCGTAAGCGGCGGCCTTGAGATCGAGGCCGCCCAGGCACTCGCGGCACCATCCGGAGTCTAGCTTGGGCGTGCCGCCGGTGCGCCTTGCGTAGAAGTAGTCGTTGATGAGCTTCTTGGTGCAGATGAGCTCGGGGGCGATCCCGGCCTTGCGCGCAGCCGAGGCGAGCGCGTGCTTCATGCCCTCTGCGCTCGAGCGCAGCGTCCTGCCCGGGCTGAAGGCGTCATAGGCGGGCGCCACGTCCTCCTCGGGCAGCGCCATGGACTCCTTGACCCAGCCTATGATCAGGTGCCCGTGCTGGCGCACCGCGCCCCAGTTCACCCCGCAGGAGGCCAGCCCCTGGGTGGTGAGCGGGGTGTGCTCGGCAATCGAGCACAGCGCCTTGCCGGTGATGACGCGGTTTAGGGCCTCGTTGTGCTCATGCGCATACTCGTAGCGCCTGGCGCAGAGGTAGCAAAGCCGCTGCAGCGCGCGGCGGTTGAGCGCGCCCGCCCCCTGCACCTGGCGGTAAAGCTCCGAGGGAACTGGCTCCTTGAGCGCGTCGGCGCACATGGACTTCATCTCATCGGAAAACCACGAAAGCCTGCGGTCATCCTGCTTGAGGCCCTGCAGGTACTTCCCCCTCAGATCCTCAAGGTAGAGCACGTCGAGCGCGGCGTACTCAAGCTGGGATGCCGTCAGCGGCCGGGCCAGCCAGTCGGAGTGGGTCTCGGCCTTCTCGAGCGTGACGCCGAGCTCGCCCTGCACGCAGGCGGCAAGCCCCAGCATGTGCCCGCGCCCCAGGAAGGCCCCCATGAGCTGGAGATCCTCGATGCTTGCAGGGAGCCTGGGCTCGATGCCGCCTGCCTTTGAGAGCGCGGCTATGACCTCGAGATCCTCGCGCGCCGAGAACATCAGCACGGTGCGCCTGGTGCGGCACAGCGCGGCCACCACCTCGTCGATGCCGCATGAGACAGGATCAGCAAGATAGGTCCGCCCGTCAAAGCGCAGCTGGATCACCGCGGCCCTGGGGAGCAGGGTCTTGGTGCGCTCGAACTCGGTGTCAAGCGAGATGAAGCCTTCGCTGCCTGAGGCTGAGATAGCCTCGGCGAGCTCCTTCACGCTCTCGGGAGTGTCGCAGAGCTTGAATTGCGCTTCAGCCATTCTTGTGCTTCTCAAGGTAGGAGGGATCCTGGAGGTAGCGGCGCATGACCTTGCCAACCGGGGACTTTGGCAGCGACTTCACGAAGGAGACGATCTTCGGGCGCTTGTAGCCTGTGAGGTAGTCCTTGCAGTAGACGTGGACCTCCTCCTCGGTAAGCGAGGGATCGCGCTTTACGATGAAGAGCTTGACCGCCTCGCCGGTCTTGTCCGAGGGCACGCCCACGGCGCAGCATTCGCGCACCTTGTGCAGGTGCGAGACCACGTCCTCGATCTCCGACGGGAAGACGTTGAAGCCTGAGACTATGATCATGTCCTTGATGCGGTCGACTATCTTGAGGTAGCCGCCCTGCTGCCAGACCGCGATATCGCCGGTGCGCAGCCAGCCGTTGTCGCGCACGCGGGCGTTCTCAGCCTCGTTGCGGTAGTAGCCGGCCATGACCTGCGGGCCCTTGAACTCAAGCTCGCCCGCCATGCCCTCCTCCCAGATCTCGGATCCGTCGTCAAGCGAGACTATGCGCGCCAGCGTCGAGGGCAGCGGGATCCCGATGGAGCCGGTGAACACGCGCGAGGTGTAGGGATTGACGCAGGCCACCGGTGAGCACTCGGTGAGGCCGTAGCCTTCGAGGATGTGCTGCCCGGAGGCCTTGTAGAAGCGCTCTGCGACGCCCGACTGCACGGCCGCGCCGCCGCCTACTGCCAAGCGCAGGTGCTTCATCGGATAGCGGCGCGTGAACACCCCGTGGTCGACCATCGCGGCGAAGAGCGTGTTGACGCCCGTCATCACCGAGATCTCGGGGTGGCGCTTGATGGTCTTGAGGAAGCTGCGGAAGCGGCGCGGATCCATGATGAGGATGCTGTCGGCGCCGATTGACACCTGGAGCATCAGGTTCACGGTCATGGAGAACACGTGGTAGAGCGGCAGCGGCGTGAGCATGGTCTCGCGCCCCATCTCGAGCACCGAGCCGTACATCGCCAGGCACTGCCTGACGTTGGCGATGAGGTTCGTGTGCGTGAGCATCGCGCCCTTGGGCTTGCCGGTGGTGCCGCCGGTGTACTGGAGGAAGGCGACGTCGGAGCCCTTGAGCGTCACGCGCGTGAAGAGGCTCGGATCCCCGCGGCGCAGCGCCGAGCGAAACGGCACCGCCTTCCTCAGGAAATAGTGCGGCACCGCATGGGCGATGTAGGATGCTGCGAAGTTCAAAAGCGCTCCGCGCACGGGGCCTAGTAGATCCCCGGGGCCCGTGATGATGACGTGGCGCAGCGGCAGCGTGCGCGAGACCTCCTCGAGCCTCTGCCCCACGGTATTGAGGGCGATGACGCAGGCGGCGTCGCAGCCCTTGAGGATCCCGCAGATCTCGCGCGCGGTGTACAGCGGGTTGACGTTGACCACCTTGAGGCCGCACATGAGGGCTGCGAACACGCTCACCGGATACTGGATGAGGTTGGGCATGATGATCGCCAGCGTCTCGCCCTTGCGCAGCCCCAGGTCAACCTGGAGGTAGGCGGCAAGGCGCCTGACCATCTTGTGGAACTCCCCGAAGGTGACGCTGTGCTCGAAGCTCGTGAAGGCCTTGTGCTTTGCGTACTGCGCGCAGATCTTCTCGAGCCGGTCGGGGATGTTCTCGAAGGGCTCGACCGTGATCTCATCGGGGACGTTCTCAGGGTAGCTTTCAAGCCACGGGCGCCTCCTGTCGCGGTGACCCGCGGCCCCTTCCTGTCCTGCTGCCGTCTGCGCCATCGCCCCTCCTGCCTGCCTGTCAGGCGTGCGCCCTGGCAAACTCGTCCATGTAGGAGACGAGCGCTTTGACGCCTTCCAAGGTCATCGCATTGTAGAGCGAGGCCCTCATGCCGCCTAGGACCTTGTGGCCCTTGAGGCCGATCATGTTGTGCTTGGCCGCGCCGTCCAGGAACTCCTTGTTCAAGGCCTCGTCGCGCAGGTTGAACACCACGTTGACGCGCGAGCGCGAGTCCGGGGCGATGACGTTGCGGTACATATCAGACGAGTCGATGTACTTGTAGAGCAGCGAGGACTTCTCGATGTTGCGCCTCTCAAGCTCTTCGACGCCGCCCAAGCCCTTGATCCACTCGAACACGAGGTTTGCCATGTACCAGGAGAACACGCAGGGGGTGTTGTAGAGCGAGTCGTGGTCGCTCATGACCTTCCAGTCGAGGATCGACGGGCAGTACTTGCGGGCATGGCCCACGAGATCGTCGCGGACGATCGCCACGACCATGCCGGCCGGGGCGACGTTCTTCTGGACGCCGAAGATGATGGCGCCGAACTTGGAGACATCGACCTTGCGCGTGAGGATGTCAGATGACATGTCCGCGACCAGCGGCACGCGGCCGGTGTCGGGGATGCGGTCGAGCTCGATGCCATTTACGGTCTCGTTGAAGCAGACGTAGGCGTAGGAGGCGCCCTCGGAGACCTGCATGCGGCTGTAGTCGATGTGGACTATGCCGTTCTCGTCCTTGACCGCGCACTCGTGGAGCACGGCGCGGCCGAAGCGCTCGTCGCACTCCTTGTAGGCGCAGCGCGACCAGTGGCCGGTCACGAAGTAGTCGGCGATCCCGCCTTCGGGCATGAGGTTGAGCGGCACGGCGGCAAACTCGCCGCGGCCGCCTGACTGCAGGAAGATCACCTTGTAGTTGTCGGGGATCCCCATGAGATCGCGCAGAAGCTTCTCCGAGCCCTTTGCGATGGCGTCGAACTGGGGGCTGCGGTGCGAGATCTCGATGATGCCGGCCCCCATGCCCGCGTAGTCGAGGAACTCGCGCTGCGCCTTCTCCATGACCTCAAGTGGCAGGGTGCACGGCCCTGCGGTGAAATTCCAGGATCTCATTCAGATGTCTCCATTGTCTTCATTGCCATCGCTGCTTTCGCCTTCGGCCGCGGCATCGTTCGAGGGCTCCTCCTGCTGCGCCTCGGGCGCGGCATTGGCTTTTGCGGCCTCTTCCTGCTCCCTCAGGGCCTTGCGCTCAAGCGAGCGGGCCTCGGAGGTGCGGCGGGAGTTCTCGACCACGTCGCCTGGGATCGACTGCACGGCGATCACCTTCTCGCCCTCGGCCGGGCGCATCAGGATCGTGCCGGTTGCGGCGCGGCTGTATGTTGTCATGCTCTCCATCGGGGAGCGGATGATCTGGCCGTGGTCGGTTATGAGCATGAACTCGCTGTCCGAGGCGGCCCTCACGGCGCCGATGACGTCGCCGGCCTTCTCGGTGCCCTTGAGCACGAACACGCCCTGCGAGCCGCGGTGCATCTTCAGCGGGATGTCGGAGAGCGCCATGCGCTTGCCGATGCCGTTGGAGCCGACGATCAAGCACTCCTTGCACGGATCGTCAGGCGGCAGCACCATGAGCGAGACGCAGGAGGCGCCCGCGATGAGCTTGATGCCGCTCACGGTGCCCGAGCCGCGCCCGGACGGGCGCACGCCGTCGCCGCCGTGGCGGTCGGCCGTCCCGCCCTCGCCCTCGTCCTCCTCTGAGGAGGAGGCCTCGGAGGCACTGTCGGAGGCGTCGTCGTCGGAGTCGCCGGCGGCCCCCTTCCAGTAGTCGCAGAAGTGCAGGGCCTTGCCGTTCGAGGCGAACAGATAGACGTCGTCGTCGCCCGAGGAGAGCTCGGCGCCGATGAGCTCGTCGCCCTCTGCAAGCGAGACTACCTTGATGCCCGAGTCGTTCAGGCGGCCGATGAAGCTCTTGAACTGCGAGAGGCGGACCTTCTTTATGCGGCCGAACTTGGTGGCCAGGAAGAAGTAGGTGCTCTCAAGCTCCTCCTCGTCGTCGGGCATCGGCAGCATCGCTGTGATCTTCTCGCCCTCGTCGAGCTTGAAGATGTTCTGCACCGGCCTGCCCCTCCAGGTGCGGTTCTCGGAGGTGGGCAGATCGTAGACGATGGTGATGAAGCCGCGCCCGCGCGAGGTGAAGCACATCAAAAGGTCGTGGGTGTTGGCCACCACGATCGAGGTCAGGTAGTCGGTGTCCTTGAGGCGCGCGGCCAGGCGGCCCTTGCCGCCGCGGTGCTGCGACTCGTAGGAGGCGATGTCCTGGTACTTGACATAGCCCTCGTTGGAGAGGGTCACGATGACGTCCTGGCGGGCGATGAGGTCGCCCTTGTCGAACGAGCCGGTGTCGGCGGTGAAGCCGGTGCGGCGCGGGTTGCCGTACTCCTTCTTCACCTCGAGCATCTCGTCGCGGATCACCTGCTTCATGCGCTCGGGGTTGTTCAGGATCTCAAGGTAGCCCCTGATGTTCTCAAGGAGCGCGGCGTAGTCCCCGCGGATCTCTTCCTGCGCCAGGTGGGTCAGGCGGGAGAGCTGCAGGGCGAGGATCGCCCTTGCCTGCACCTCGGAGAGGAAGTAGCTGCCGCCGTGGATCCCACGGTCGGCGGGAACGCCCTGGGGCAGCGCGATGTTCACGCCGTGCTCGTCGAGCGCGATGAGCGGCTTGATCTCGGAGGCGTCCCACTCCTGCGCCATCAGCTTGTCGCGGGCCTCGTCCTGGTTCTGGGACGAGGTGATGAGGTCGATGACCTTCTGGATGTTGGCCTTGGCCACCATCAAGCCCTCGTCCACGTGCGCCTTGCGGCGGTCCTGGCGGAGCAGGAACACGGTGCGGCGGGTCACGACCTCGCGGCGGAACTTCACGAACTCGATGAGGATGTCCTTGAGCGGCAGGAGCCTGGGGTGGTTGTCCACCAGCGCCACCATGTTGATGGGGAAGGAGGACTGGAGCATGGTGTTGGAGAAGAGGTTGTTGAGCACCGCCTCCTCGTAGGCGTCGCGCTTGAGGTCGATGGCGATGCGCACCGGGTTGCTCTTGTCCGAGAGGTCGTTGATCTCGGCGATGCCCTCGATCTTCTTCTCGCGGACCATCTGGGCAATCTGCTTTACGATGTCCACCTTGTGCACGACATAGGGGATCTCGTCGACCACGATGGTCTTGCGGCCGGACTTGTCCTCCTCGATGTGGGTCCTGGCCCTGATGACGCAGCGGCCGCGGCCGGTGGCGTAGGCGCGCTTGACGCCCTCGCGCCCGACTATTTCGCCGCCTGTCGGGAAGTCCGGTCCCGGGATGCAGCGCATGAGATCCTCAAGCGTGATGTCCGGGTTGTCTAGCACCGCGATGGCCCCGTCGATGACCTCGCCTAGGTTGTGGGTCGGGATGTTCGTGGCCATGCCGACGGCGATGCCCGAGGAGCCGTTCACCAGGAGGTTCGGGAACCTCGTGGGCAGGACCTCAGGGATCTGCTCGTTGCCGTCGTAGTTTGGATAGGTGTTTACCGTGTCCTTGTCGATGTCCTGCAGCATCAGCTCGGCGATGCGGGTCATCTTGACCTCGGTGTAGCGCATTGCCGCCGCGCCGTCGCCGTCGATGTCGCCGAAGTTGCCCTGGCCGAACACCAGTGGCTCGCGCATCGAGAACCACTGGGCCATGCGGACGATGGTCTCGTAGACCGCGGTGTCCCCGTGCGGGTGGAAGCGGCCGATCACGTCGCCGACGATGCGGGCCGACTTCTTGGTTTGGCCGCTGTGCCAGACCTTGAGGTCGTACATGTCGTAGAGCACGCGGCGGTGGACTGGCTTCAAGCCGTCCCTCACGTCCGGGAGCGCGCGGTCGACTATCACACTCATCGCGTAGTCGATGAAGGACTGCTTGAGCTCGTCCTCAAGATTGACCGTCTGGACGCCGGTGTTGACGCTCAGCGCGGTGGTCTCGGGCGACTGGGCCTGATCCCCGCCGCCCTGGGCCCCGCCGTTCTGGTGGTTGTCGGTCTGGTCGGACATTCGTATTACCTTCGCAAACTTAAAACGTAAAAAATATCTTTAGGATTATAGCATTATCAATTCACTAGGGCAATGCCGCCGCGCATTGCGCCGGGGATTTTTGCGTTCTTTCGTAAGCGGATGGCACCCGCGCGGCATCCTGCCGCGCGCGCCTGCCCGATCGGTGGGCGCATGCTAGAATTGTGGCGGTTTTCAACACTGGAGGAAGCATCATGTGGTTCAAGAGCGCCCGCGTCTACACCGGGGATTTTTCCGATCTCGAGGGGATCTTCAAGGACGACGCCGAAATCGAGGCTGCGGTGCAGTCAGTGCCCTTCAGGCCCTGCCAGGGCGGCGAGAAGGCGTCGGCAGGCTTCGCCCCGCTCTTCCCCGACACCGGGGCCTATTCCTTCAAGACCGCAGGCGGGGTGTTCCTGAGGGTGCTCGAGGAGGCCAAGCTCCTCCCCTCCTCGGTGGTGATGTCGCAGCTCTCCGAGATAGTCTCCAAAAAGGAGGCCGAGCTTGGGCGCGAGATCCGCAAGAACGAGCGGGAGGCGCTCAAGACCGCGCTGGTGAACCAGCTTCTGGAGCGCGCCTTCCCGGTAAGGCGCGACATGCTCGTCTACGTCCAGCCGCAAAAGGGGATCTGCGCCGTCTCGGTGTCCTCCGCCAAGCGCGCCGAGACCGCCATAGCGCTGGTGCGCCAGGCCTTCACCACCTTCCCAGCCCGCGTGCCCCAGCCGCGCTGCGCAGCCGAGGACCGCATCACCTCCTGGGTCTCCCAGGGCCCGGTGCCCGAGTTCTTCGAGCTGGGGGCCGACACCGTGCTCAAGAGCTCCGACGAGGACGGCGGCATCATCAGGGCCTCGCGCGAGGATCTGACCTCAGAGGAGATCGCAGTCCACATCAAGGCAGGCAAGCTCATGACCGAGATAGCCTTGACCTACAAGGACGAGCTCTTCTTCGTGCTGGGCTCCGACTTAAGCCTCAAGCGCATGAAGCCCCTGGACCAGTACCTCGAGCGCGCGCTGCCTGAGAAGACCGAGGATCGCACGGCCGACCTCCAGTCTCACCTCGTGATCCAGGGCGCGCTGCTCGACGAGCTCATCCCCTACCTCTTCAAGCTCTTCGACTGTGAGGAATAGCCCCGAGCTGCTCGCGCCGGCGGGCTCCCCGCTGGCGCTGCGCCGCGCCGTGGCCTACGGCGCGGACGCCGTCTACGCGGGCGTCCCCAGGTGGTCGCTGCGCGTGCGCGGCAACGGCTTCTCCAGGGATGACTTTGAAGGCGGGATCCGCTACGCCCACGAGCACGGCTGCCGCTTCTACGCGGTGGTCAACGCCATCCCCCACGAAAGGCGCCTGCACGCCGATTTTGCAGGGCAGCTGCGCGAGATAGCGTCCTTGGGCCCCGACGCCCTCATCATGGCCGATCCGGGGCTGATGTCCCAGGCCCTTGAGATCTGCCCGCAGATCCCAATCCACCTCTCGGTGCAGGCCAACACCGTCAACTCAGGCGACGTCAAGTTCTGGTCGAGGCTCGGGATCAAGCGCTGCATCCTCGCCCGCGAGCTCTCGCTCTCCGAGATCAAGATGATCAGGGACGAGTGCCCTGACACCGAGCTTGAGGTATTCGCCCACGGCGCGCTGTGCGTCGCGGTGTCCGGGCGCTGCCTCATCTCGGGCCTGCTCTCAAGGCGCGACGCCAACACCGGGGCTTGCAACAACTCGTGCAGGCACCTTTTTCGCGTTCGCGCGCGCGGGATCCAGACATTCAAGGCCGGCTCGGCGGAGGATCTCCCAGACGATCTCGTGCTTGCAACCGAGATCGAGGACGCCGAGAAGCGCCCCGGGGAGTGGATGGGCATGGAGCAGGACGCAGGCGGCACCTACCTCATGAACTCCAAGGATCTCTGCACGCTGCCGATCCTGGGGAAGCTGTGCGCCACCGGCGTCGACTCCATCAAGATAGAGGGCCGCTCGCGCTCGCCCTTCTACGTCGCCGCGATCACCCGCGCCTACCGCCTGGCCCTGGACGCCATCGCGCGCGGGGAGCAGGTGCCCGGGGAGTCGTTCCTCATCGCGTCCTCCATCCCATCGCGCGGCTACACCACGGCGCTTCTTGAGGGCGGCAGGTGCGATCTCATGCAGGACTACGAGACGAACACCCCATCGCCCGGGAGGATGAGGAGCTGCGGACAGGTCCTCTCCCAGGATCCCGACGGCACCATCCACGTGCGCGTCAAGAACCGCTTCGGGGACGGGAGGGTGAGCATGCTCACCCCCAGGGGCTTTGTGGATCTTGACGTCTCCCAAATGGCCGACGAGGAGAGCGGCGAGAGGATGCAGGTGGCCAAGGGCTCTGGCTACTTCGTGAAGCTCCCCTGCCCCTTCAAGGTCGATCTGGAGATGGACGAGATGGTGGCGTGGTGCGATGACGGGGATCCGGCCTAGGCCAGCCGCCGCGCCCTTCAGGATCCGCAGCACCGGGGCGATTCAGGCCCCGCCTTCTTCGGCCTCGCGGGTGTGGTTCACCCGCTTGACCTCGTACATGCGCTTGTCGGCGGCGCTGATGAAGGCCTGGTAGTCCTTGAACTCGGGCCTGAAGCGGATGTAGTCGGCCGAGACGCGGAGCTGGTAGCTGCCGCTTAAGATGCGGTTCTCTCGCTTGCAGATCTCCTGGATCCTCGCGATGAGCTCCCTGACCAGGAGCTCGGACTTCACCGTGTAGACGATGAGGAACTCGTCGCCGCCATAGCGGCAGAGGAAGCAGTTGGGGCAGGTCGAGACCGCCTCGGTGAGCATCTGGGAGAAGCGCACCAGCGCGCGGTCGCCCTCGGCGTGGCCATAGGTGTCGTTGATGCTCTTGAAGTGGTCGATGTCCGCGAAGATGATGTAGCTGTCGCCTAAGCGGGACGGGCTCTGCTCGAAGATCCTCTCCATGTGGCGCCGAAGCTCGTTGCGGTTGTTGATCCCGGTGAGCTGGTCCATCGAGGATCTGCGCTGCTGGAAGGTCACGATGATGAAGAACAGCGCGATGGTGTAGCCGGTAGCAACCCCGCTTAGGTTCATGAACACGCCTGAGAGGACGGAGATGATCGGGAACAGCGCCGCGATCATGATGAGCGTCTGCTCAAAATGGCTGTAGTACTCGCGGTTGGCCTTGCGCTTGCCCAGGGTGCGGAACGGCCCCATCAGGAGCATCAGCGAGTACAGCAGCTCAACGGCGACCACGCACCACATGAGCGGCCCTGTCTGCGTGCCAAGGCCGTTGTAGGTGAGCCCCCTCACGCTGCCCGTGAAGGCGCTCGAGGCGAGGAGCGCGATGCAGGCCCAGAACGGCAGCGCCCGCTTGGCATAGCCCCGGGCATCGGACACGTGCTCGGGGAACAACAGCCTCTCGCCGCTCATGTAGGTGGAGTAAGGCAGGTAAGCGCACATGACGTCGTAGCACAGCTGAATTATGAGCTGCGGCCAGGCCGTGGGGATCCTGCCCGAGGCCGTGAGGATCTCCACGAAGGCCATCACGAGCGCGACGACGCACACCTCGAGCGTCCTGCGGCAGACCCTGATGAAGTACAAGACCTCGTTTGAGTGGATCGCGCGGATGTTCAGGAGGAAGCAGAGCACGAGCATGATGCAGAAGCACATCATCTCGGCGTGGAGCAGGGCGGCCTGCACGGTGATCGCCGCAGCCATCAGAGCCTCTCCTCCTCGGTGGTGTCGTTGCCGGACGCCGTTTCGCGCAGCAGCGTGCGGTTGAGATCCGAGTACCTGGTCTGGCGCTTGCGCTCAAGCTTATTGCGGTACATGGCCTCGTCGGCCATGGAGACGAGCTCCTCGGGGCTTGAGGCCAGCGACACCTTCACGAGGCCGATGGAGAGCGAGATGTCGAACTCGTAGCCCATGCTCGCCGTCTCGAGCTCTGCGTAGGAGTTCAAGAGCTCGGCGCAGCGCCCGATGAAGCCCTCGTCGGCCTTGGGGATCAGCGCGACGAACTCGTCGCCGCCGTAGCGGGCGGTGAAGGCGCCGTAGTCCTGCGAGAGCATGGTCATGATCTTGCCGACCACGCGGATGGCGCGATCGCCGTTTAAGTGGCCGAAGCGGTCGTTGATATCCTTGAAGCTGTCGATGTCCAAAAAGAGCAGGTAGGCGTCAGGCGAGGCCTTGAGCTGGGGGAAGCGCTCCCCCAGGTAGCGCATCAGCCGCGCGCGGGTGTTGAGGCCTGAGAGGTGGTCGCGGAAGATCATGTCCTCGTGCACGGTCACGATGTAGAAGACGATGCACACGGTCGAGCAGGCGAGCGTCCACTGCATGTTGGTGACGTACTGCATCGCCCCGCCCAGGATGGTGCCCGACGTGAAGATGAAGAGCACCTGCCCCTTGTGGCGCTGCTCTGATGATTCGCCCAGCAGGTACTGGTAGCCTGCGATGATGAGCGCAGTGAAGAGGTACCCGAAGCACGCCACCCCCAGCAGGAAGAACAGCGGGGTGCGCACGAGCGAGCTGTTGGAGGCCACCGAGAACATGCACCGGTGCCAGTAGTCGGTCATGCAGAAGGCGACATAGAGGCAAAGCGGGGCCATGAGCAGGATGTTGCGCGGCGAGAAGCCCTGCGGAACCTTGAGGAAGGCCTGGGCTGCGGTGAAGCGCATCCAGTACGCGGCAGCCGCGGCGAATGCCGAGAACAGGAACTCGAGGCTGAAGAAGTACCCGGTGGCCCAGTCCATGTACTGGGTCACGCAGCGCGACATGTCGAAGGCGCAGGCGACCACCAGGACCTGGTTGCAGCGGACCAGGTTCTTGGACATCTGGTCCTTGTTCGACCTGAATATGAAGAAGCAGATCCCCAGCACGATGACGCACATCACGTCTATGTGGATCTGGATTAGGTTGATCATGGGCTCTTTAGCGGGCGTTCCCGTGACACTGGATTAAGGAGATTTCCCGCGGACGCTTTCATAGCGGCTTTGGCAAAGCCTCCACGGCATCGGCTCCTGAAAACCGATGGCTCCTGTTCAAGGCTATTCTAGCCTATTGTGAGGTCGATCAGATTTTTTATATTTTATGGGATCTTGCGGTGCGCTCCCAAAGCAACCAAAGCCGTTGCAAATGCAACGGCTTCACCCATGAAAATACGTTTTCAACGCAATTGATCGCAACGCCCTTTGCGGGGCACTCATTGCTCGCCGCCATCGTCCTTTCCCGTCCTGGAGCGCTGCTCCTTCCTGGCGTTGGAGACGTCCTGGCCCGAGGCCCAGGCCTGCATGCCGCTGACCATGCTGTTGTAGCCCTGGCGCTTGCTGGCAAGCGCGTTGCCCTGGGCGGCGCGGCGGGTGCGCTCCTGATCGGTCAGCTGCTCCTCGCGGGCCCAGCGGCTGACCTCCTTGGCCTCCTCGGTGGCCTCGCCGCTGGATTCCTCGCGCTCGGCCAGAATGGCGCGCCCGCGCTCCTCGGCGCGCTTGCGGTTGGCCTGCTGGAGCCCAAGGCGCATGCGCTCGCTCTCCCCTGCCGAGGCCTGGATGGAGCGCGACTTGAAGTCGGCTGCGCGATCGCGCAGCAGCTCCTCGCGCAGCCTGGCGCGCTCGTCGTCAAGCTCCGAATCATCCTCAACCAACCTGTTCTGCAGAAGCGGGGCCGCCTGCTGGAGCTCTCTGTCATGAGCAGGCTCCGGCGCACTGGCGTCAAGCGAGACCTCCTCGGGGCCGCGGGCGGCGGGCGCCGCCGATGCCGCGGCCAGGACGCCGCTTAGGATCCACCCTGCAATTGCCAGTGCACTTATGCGCATGAACATCTCCTCACGGCTCAAACGGGGAGGGATCGCCGGCGCCCACGCGCCTTATGACCGGCTCCCCGTCGTCGTTGTCAAAGCGGACAACCGTGGTCGGCCTGGGCTCGACCACGCCGCCATCGATGATCACGTCCACGAGCTTCGAGAGGCGGTTGTGGATCTCGACCGGATCGGACAGCGGCTCATCGTCGCCCGGCATGATGAGCGTGCAGCTCATCAATGGCTCGCCTAGCTCCTCGAGCACGGATGCGCATATGGCGTTGTCCGGCACCCTCAGCCCGATGGTGCGGCGCTTCTCGTTCATGAGCCTGCGCGGCACTTCCTTGGTCGCGCGCAGGATGAAGGTGTAGGGGCCGGGGATGTTGTTCTTGATGAGGCGGAAGACGCTGTTGTCCACGCGGGCGTAGGTGGACAGCTCAGAGAGGTCGCGCGTGAGCAGCGTGAAGTTGTGCTTGCGGCTGATCTCCCTGATGCGGGCGATGCGCTCGACCGCGTCCTTCTGCTCAAGCTTGCAGCAGAGGGCGTAGGCCGAATCGGTGGGGATCACCCCGACGCCGCCCTTGTCCAGGATCCCGCAGATCTGCGTTACGAAGCGCTTTTGCGGGTTGTCCGGATGGACGGTTATGTACTGGGCTTCCATGTGCTTTACCTGAATGGTTCTTTCTGTCGTGTTGTATTTCAAGGTCGAGTTGCCAGCAAGGCGCAAAGCCTGCTGGCAATTAAATGGCCGGGCCTGCAGCCCAGCCTCCCATGCGTCAAGTATAGGATAGGTTTGCTTGTGTCACATGGCTTTTGGAGCCGCAGCAAGGAACTTGCGCGCCTGCGGGCACTCCCACACGGGCTTGAGCCCCTCGGGCAGCCTCAGGTTGTGGCCCAGATCGCGCCAGGGCGATGCCTGGTGGAAGTCCGAGCCCAGCGAGGCGAGCAGGCCGTTGTCGGAGGCCAGGGAGGCCAGGAAGTCGCGGTCGCACGGACGCTGCTGGCAGGAGGCCACTTCCATCGCCTCGCCGCCGCACTCCTTGAAGTAGGCGATGAGCTCGCGCAGCTTGGTGTTGGTGAGATCGTAGCGCCTGGGGTGGGCGAGCACCGCCGCCCCGCCTGCGCCATGGATGGCGTCCACCGCCTGCCGTATGTCCACCCAGTGCGTCGAGACATAGCACGAGCGGCCCTTCTTCAGGTAGGCGTTGAAGGCGTCGTCGATGCTCTGCGCCTTCCCCTCCTCGAAGATGAAGCGCGCAAAGTTGCCTCGCGTGATGTTCGCGCCGTCGTCGGCGCGCTCAAGGCAGCGCTGGTAGGCGTCGTGGAAGCCCTGGCGCTCTAGCTTGCGCCCGATGGCCTGGGCGCGCTCGATGCGGTGCTGCCTCTGCCCAGCCAGGAAGGCCTCAAGGCCTGCGTTGCGGATGTCCAAATAAAGTCCCACGACGTGGATCTGGCGGTTGAGCCAGGTGGTCGAGATCTCGCAGCCCGGGATGAGCGTGACCCCGAGCTTTGACGCGGCCTCGGCGGCCTGCTCCACCCCGCCAACCGTGTCATGGTCGGTGAGCGCGAGCGTGGCCACCCCGCGCGCCTTGGCGCGCTCGACGAGCGCGGAAGGGCTCAGCGCCCCGTCGGATGCCTTGGAGTGCGAATGCAAATCAATAGGCGATATGTAAGCGGTCATTTGCCCTCCCCGGCCTTCTCCTCAAGCGCCTCCCACCTCGCGTAGGCCGCGTCCAGGGCCTTCTGGGCCTCCTCGCGCTGCCTTACGAGATCGGCGGCCTTGGCCCCGCCGTCCGAGTAGAGCGCAGGATCGGCAAGCTCGGCGTCGAGCGAGGCGAGATCCGCCTCCATCTTCTCGACCTTGGCTGGGATCTCGCCTAGCTCATGCTCCTCGGTGAAAGTAAGGCCCTTGCGCCTCTCCCGCTTGCGCGGCTGCTCCTTCTCGGCGGCGGCGCGGGCGGACTTCTGCTCGGGGGCCGCGGGCTTTTTGACGCGCTCGTAGTAGGCGAGCACGTCGCGCCAGCCGCCCACGACGTCCTCGATGCCGCCCAGCCCGTCGAAGACCCAGGTCTCGGTGGCGACATGGTCGATGAAGCGGCGATCGTGGCTGATGACCACCACGGTTCCCGGGTACGAGGAGACGAGATCCTCAAGCAGGTCGAGCGTCTCGAGATCGAGATCGTTCGTGGGCTCGTCCATCACCAGCACGTTCGAGGGCCTGGCAAAGAGCCGCGCCAGGAGCAGGCGGTTCTTCTCGCCGCCTGAGAGCACGGAGACCGGCGAGCGGGCGCGCCGTCCGGTGAACAGGAAGTTGGAGAGGTAGGAGATCACGTGCTTGCTCTTGCCGTTGATGATCACCTCGGTGTGGCCGTCGGCGACGTTCTCGGCGACGGTCTTCTGCGGATTGAGCTGCTCGTGGTACTGGTCGAAGTAGATGGGCTGCACGTTCATGCCGGTGCGGATGTAGCCATGGGTGGGCTTGAGCTCGCCCAGGATGCAGCGGATGAGCGTGGTCTTGCCGGCGCCGTTGGGTCCGACTATGCCGATGCGGTCGTGGCGCATCACGGTTGCCGAGAAGGGCTTGATGATGGTGCGGCCATCAAACGAGACGCTGACGTCGCGCAGATCGAAGACGATGTTGCCGGTGCGATCGGCCTCGTTGACCTGCATGATCACCTTGCCGGTGCGGTCGCGCCTCTGGGCGCGCTGGAGCCTCATCGCCTCGAGGTCGCGCACGCGGCCCTCGTTGCGCGCAAGGCGTGCCTTGACGCCGCGGCGGATCCACGCCTCCTCCTCGGAGAGCACGCGGTCGAACTCGCGGTTCTTGAGATCCTCCATGCGGAAGCGCTCCTCGCGCAGCTCCATGTAGCGGTTGAAGGATCCCGGATAGGAGTAGAGCTTGCCGCGGTCGAGCTCGACGATGCGCGTGGCGCAGTCGTCGGCGAACTGGCGGTCGTGCGTTATGAAGATGACCGTCCCGCGGAAGGAGTTGACGAAGCCCTCGACCCAGTCGATGGTCTCGATGTCAAGGTGGTTGGTCGGCTCGTCCAGGAGCAGCACGTCAGGATCGGTAACGAGAGCCGAGGCGAGGGCGGCCTTGCGCCTCCACCCCCCTGAGAGCGTGGCAAGCGGCATGTCAGGCTCGATGCCGATGCTGCTTAGGATCCTGCGGACCTCCCCGTCCTGCTTCCAGCCGTCGTTCTGCTCGATGAACGAGGCGAGCCTGGCCTGGGCGTCGGGATCCTCCTCGGTGGAGAACTTTGCAAGCGCCGCGCCCACCACCGGGATCTTGGAGGCGGCCAGCGTGTAGGCCGTTCCTTCAGCGTATTCCGGGGGATCCTGCTCGAGCCTGGTGATGCGCAGGGAGCCTGACTGGACCATCCTGCCCTCGTCGAGCTCGCGCTCGCCCGCGATGACCTTGAGGAGCGTCGACTTGCCAGCGCCATTCCTGCCCACGAGGCAGATTCGCTCGTGCTCGTCGACCGAGAGGTCGGCGTGGGACAGAAGCTGATCCGCCCCGTAGGCGAGCGAGGCGTCCATGATGGTGATGAGGCTCACAGGTCTTTCACTCCGTCAGGCCCGAACACGCGGCCGGCGGGCTTGCGCTCCTCGCCGTCGCGCCTTGAGTCCCTGCGGTCGCCGCGCCTGCCGTCGCGATCGCCGTAGCGGCGGTCGCGGTCGCCAAAGCGGTCAGGCCTCCCGCCAAAGCCGCCTTCGCGGCGGTCATCGCGCCTGCGATCGCCAAAACGGTCGGATCGCTCGCCATAGCCGCCCTCGCGGCCATCGCCCCTGCGATCTCCGAAACGTCCGGAGCGCTCGCCATAGCCGCCCTCGCGGCGTTCATCGCGCCTGCGGTCGCTAAAGCGGTCGGAGCGGCTGCCGTAGCCGCCCTCGCGCCTGCCGCCGCCAAAGTGGTCGTCGCGCCTGCCGTAGCGTTGATCGCCGGCATCCCGCCTGCGCCCAAAGTCCTTCTTCAGGTGCAGCTTGCCTTCCTCGGCAGCGTTCTCGTTTTCAAGCTCGCGGCGGTTCCACACATTGCCGTCATAGGAGCTGCGCTCATCGCGCTCTGCATAGGGTCTAGCCCTGTCGCCGAAGCGGTCGTCCCTCCTGCTGCCAAAACGCTCTGAGCGTGAGCCATATCCGCCCTCGCGGCGATCGCCATAGCGCCTGCCGCGATCGCCAAAGCCGCCTTCGCGTCGGCCGCCGTAGGAGCGCTCGGCGCGCCCGTCCCTGCCGCCTTCGCGGTCGCCGCCGATCTCCTTCTGCCACTTGGGCGCAGGGCCGGCCTCGAAGGGCTCGGGCGCTGCGGTGCGCTTCTCCTCGCAGTACGTGAGCTTAAAGCAGCTGTGGATCCTGGCGTCGCGCTTGAAGTCCTCAGGCAGGGTCTTTGATGAGATGTCCGACACCTCGTAGCCGAAGGCGCCGAGCGCCTCCATGTCAGGCTTGAAGCCGCGGCTGTTGGTGCAGAAGATCACGGTCCCGCCATCCTCGAGCAGGTTCGTGACATTGCCCAGGAGCCTTGCGTGATCGCGCCTGACGTCGAAGTTCTGTCGCATGCGCTTTGAATTGGAGAACGTGGGCGGGTCAACGTAGATGAGGTCGAACTTACCGCCCTCGCGGTTCTGGCTCAGCCAGGAGAGCACGTCGGCCTGGACGAGGCGGTTTTGATCCTCGCCGCAGCCGTTGAGCTCGAGGTTGCGCCTGCCCCACTCCAGGTAGGTCTTGCTCATGTCGACGCTCGTGGTGGAGGCGGCCCCGCCCAGCGCCGCGGCCACCGAGGCCGTGGCGGTATAGCAGAAAAGGTTCAAAAAGCGCTTGCCCTCCGCCTTCTCATTGAGGATTTTCCTGATGAGCCTGGCGTCGAGGAACAGCCCGGTGTCGAGGTAGTCGCGGATGTTGACTAGAAAGCGCATCGCCCCCTCGTGCACCTCGAAGAACTCGCCTGTCTGCGTCTGCGCCTTCTCGTACTGGGACGAACCGCGCTGGATCTCGCGGCTCTTCAAGACCACGTCCCTGCCCTTGGCGCCCAAGGCCGCGATGGCCCCGGCTATCATGTCAAGCTCGCGGGCGCGCTGGATCTTGGGGCTGGCGTCCTTCTGCAGGTAGGCCTGGATCATCACGCGCCCGGCGTAGTAGTCGACCGCGGCCTGGAACTCTGGCACGTCCGCGTCATATAGCCTGTAGGCGTCGGTGCCCTCGCGCTCGGCCCACTTCTTTAGATGCGCGAAGTTCTTTGCAAGGCGGTTTCTAAAGTCGGAGGCCTTGTCCTGGAGCTCCCCGCCCTCCGCATCGCCGCCGCGCCCGGCGTTCAAGGCGTACACGCGCAGCTGGCAGGGGATCTCGCCGTTGAAGAGCTTGTAGACCTTGTCGGCGTGCAGCCTCATGCACGAGAGCAGATCCTGCGAGGAGGAGATGACTGCGGCGCGGGAGCCGGCGAACTCGCGCTTGAGCCCGTCGCCCAGGCTGATGTAGAGGGCGATGAGGTCGTTCTCGTTGCCAAGGCGCCTGCCGTACGGCGGGTTGGTGATGACAAGCGCCTGCACGCCCTGAGCAAACGGGTTCTTCATCTGCTCGACGCTGCCTTGGGAAACCTCGATGAGGCCTTCGAAGCCCGCCTTCTGCGCATTGCCCCTGGCATCCTCCACCATCTCCGGATCGCTGTCGGAGCCCACGATCCTCACGCCGTTCTGCTTCGCTTTCTCAAGTCCCTGCTTTGAGCGCTCGAGCGCCTCCTGCTGAAGGGAGCGCCACTTCTCGCCGTCAAATTGCTTTAGCTTGAAGAACCCGTAGTTGCGGCGGCGCAGCCCCGGCGCGGTGTCAGTGGCCATGGCCGCGGCCTCGATGAGGAGCGTGCCCGAGCCGCACATCGGATCGTAGACGCAGCCGCCGTCGTAGGCGGCGCGCGCCAGCATGGCCGCGGCCAGGTTCTCCTTGAGCGGGGCCGCGCCGGTCTGGCGCGAGATCCCGCGGCGCAAGAGCGGCCTGCCTGAGAGATCTATGGAGACCGAGGCGGTCCCGCGGCGCTCCAGATGGCAGTAGATCCTGACATCCGGGTTTTCCTTGTCGACGTCCGGGCGCGAGCCCAGCGCCTGGTGGAAGCGGTCGCAGATGGCGTCCTTGACCTTCTGCGCCCCGTACTGGGTGTTGCGGATGGCCTCGTTCTCGCCGCTGAAGTCGACTGCGATGGTCTCGCCGGGGGTGAAGTACATCTCCCAGGAGATCCCGGCAGCCCCCATGTAGAGCTCGGTATCGGTCGGAGCCTCGAAGGATGAGAGCTCCATGAGCACGCGCGAGGCGAACCTGCTCCACAGGCACACCCTCAGCGCATCGTCGAAGCTACCGCGGAAGGACACGCCGGCCACGGTCTCGCGGACGTCGCTCAATCCGAGATCCGTGATCTCGCGGAACAGCAAGGTCTCGATGCCCTTGGGGCAGGTTGCAAAGAATGACGTAAGGCTCATGTGGAACTCCTGGGAAATAGTGTCCCGTCATTATAGTAGGCTCCCACCCGGCGCCCCCCGCATGGCGCGGGATTTTTAACAAAGCCCGCAATCGCGCTTACCCCCCCCCGCCCCCTACCCTTTAGCCAGGAAAAACTTCACTTCAATGGAGGGCTTTGCCATGGCTGGTGCGGTGATGGATATTGCAAGGAGGCTTGCGCGCAAGGCAGCCGGCGCGGCTTTTTGCAAGGAGGCGCTGTCGCTTGTTGACGGCTTGGAGCAAGGCGGCGCCGAGGCTGCGGCCATCATCGGCAGGGGCGTCTCCTGCCCAGGCCTTGAGGGAAAGCTCGGGGGCAGCAGGCGGCTCTTCGTGTTCGACAGCGACGACGCCGAGCGCAACCGCATGATCGCGGCGATGCCCTCGTGCACTTATGGCCCGGAGGCCGAGCTCCTGCCCTACGCGCTCTCGCGCAGCGGGATCAATGCGCTGGATCTGGTGATCTTGAGGCCTGATCTCTGGTCGATGCCCTTGGATCTCTACTCCCGCGTGATCTCTGGGATCAGGTGGTCGCTGCGCGACAGCGGGATCCTCGTGGTCATCACCGCCTCCCGCCGCGCCGCCCCGGCGCTGCGCGAAGTGCTTTTGCAGCGTCAGGGCCAAGGTGAGCTTCGCCTATGGCTTCCCGGTGTTCACCTATGCCTGCAGGGTGCTTGAGGATCAGGCAGGCTCGCTCGAGGGGATCCTGGGGAGCTGACAGGCTTAAGCATGCTCATCGCATCATGGCATCATGGCACGGCGCCTCGGCCATATGGAGGCGCGGCGATCCTGCCATCTTCGATGATCCTGTCCTCTCGGGAGGCAGGCTCGGTCAGGCTTTCCAGCCTTCCTCGCCAGGATTATTGGAATAAGGGTAGTAAGGGGCGCCCCAGCCGTCGCCCGGGTGCTTCATCATCACCACCAGGAACGAAGGGACCACCGATCTCAAGATCCCGATCCCCGTCTTGACCACGCTGCGGTTGACCGAGCTGCCGCAGGTCGCCCCGCCATGCAGCACCTGGTTCCTTATGGTGTACAGCCTGTCTACCACGATGGCCAGGAGCCTCGAGTGATCGCCCTGCTGCAGCGCCTGGTAGGCGCGGCGGCGCTCCTCCTTGAAGCGGTCGGAGGCCGACGCCATCGACGAGCGCCCGTTGACCGCGTTCCAGTACGGCTGGTAGCAGAAGCGATCCTCAAGCAGCACCCTCACCGCCTGCGAGAAGGTCGTAAAGAGCGCATTTCCGATGAGTCCTTCGTCGTCCAGGCTACAGACTATGCCGATGAACTCCTTGTAACCAGCCCGGTCGCCGGAGGACTCCGACGGTCCCATCTCCCTGCCGTAGGCTGCGTTGAAGGCGATCCACAGCGTGATGAACTGGCAGTCAAGGCTCGCCTGGGCCACCTTGTCGGACTCCACGAGCCAGCTTAAGCTGCGGTGGACCCTAAGCCTCAGCGGATCGGGAAGCGAGTCCGAGCTTAAAAACAGCTGCTCAGCTCCAGCATAGAAGGGAGGCGGCTCCTTGCCCCTGCGCTTGAGCCTGGGCAGCCCCTTGAAACGGTTTTTCTTGCCAAACAGCATCCCCTGCAGCCTCCCGACCGACCCACTGATGAATCCTCGTCCCCATTGTGCCACCGAGGTGGCACGATTGGCCTGATATTTCTTGAAAAGCCATGAAAAACCGCAGAGGCGGCCTGGCTGTGCGATCGCAACGATCTGATGCCATGGCGCGCACCTTCCGCCTCATGCCTGTACTCTGGCGATCGCCAGGGGGCGGGATCGGCGCTCAAGCGATTGCCGAAAGGGTGATTCAAGTCAGAATCGTCACGTTTGCGTAAATGACGCAATTATCACTCAAACTGTATTTTTTTGACTTAATTCATGCATAATGATGACTCTCTTCGGAAAAATGATGTCTTTTTCAGACATTTTTTCATTTGAAAATTTATTTTTTTGCTGACGATCGTTTTTCTTCAAAGTGTCTAAGGTTTATTTATCAACTATATGATTTTATAATCATAAATCGGACATTCAATTATTAAGATTTTGTGCCGATAAGGTTTCGAATCTCCGAACAGGACTTGAATACTCAATTTTCGTGCGCAAAAATCCATGCTGCGGAACGGGAAAGATGCGTAGTTTGCGCAATCCACGAACCGCCCGCTGCGGAAGACCGCAGCGGATACCTACAAATGAAAATTTGAAAAAGGGTTTTCCATATGAAGAATTCAATCAAGCTGTTAGCTGCCGCCGTCGCGGCCGCCTCCGCCCTGGACGCCTCCGCTGCCCAGATTTACTCCAAGAACGACACCACCCTCGATGTCACCGGCTATGTGGACGCTGTCTACTTCTCCGGCCACAACAACAAGGTACCCGGCGCCGACGGCGATGCCACCATCGGCAACCGTACCCGTTTCGGCCTGCAGGGGCGCACCAAGCTCGCCGAGAACATCTACGGCCTCGGCAAGTTCGAGCACCAGTGGCAGAACAACGGCGACTCCCAGAATTACGACCAGACGACCCGTGACCAGTGGGTCGGCGTCGACTTCACCCAGGGCGGTGTCCTCAAGGCTGGCCGCTACCTGAACAACGAGTACAAGATCGAGCAGGTCACCGATGTCTTGGAGCGCTTGGGCGGCTACGGCGAGTCCTATGCGACCCGTAACAGCGGCAAGATCAACTACTCGATCTCCTACGCTGGCTTCTCCGGCGCCTTCGAGTACCAGACCGCCACCAACAACTACTCCTTCTCCGATGGCGTGGTCGATGTCGATCACGGCTTCAGCGCCGTCTTAGGCTACAAGTCCCCTGCCGTCCTGTTCGGACCCATCGGCGTCCAGCTGGCCGCAGGCTACTTGAAGTTCCAGGATGACGGCATCACTGGCACCAAGACTGCCCGCGACGAAATCGACTCTCCCAACTTCGGCAATGTTGATGTCAGCGAGATCTTCAGCCGTCTCGACCACGAGAACAGCTTCGGCGCGTCCCTGACCTGGGGCACCTACGGTAGCGGCCTGTACCTGGCCACCTGGTACCAGCAGATCAAGGGCGAGGCCTATGATCAGTACCGCAATGACGATCTGACCATCAAGAACTCCGAGTCCCTGATTGCCTACAGCTTCGACAACGGCATCTCCCTCCACGCTGGCTACCAGTGGAAGGACTACGACGTCAGGGAGGCCTATACCACCGCTGGCAACGCTGCCAACACCATCCGCAGGAAGGTCCCTCTGATGGTTTCCTGGAACCTCAACCCGAACTTCCGCGTGTGGGCTGATGACGTCATCGACGCCGGCTCCTCCGACGACCTTGCTGATGACAACATCTTCTCCGTCGGCGCACGCTACGTGTTCTAACCTGAAGATATCCAAGGCCTAGGCCTTTAAGCAGGGGCGCCCGAGAAACCGGGCGCCCCTTTTCGCCGCACGCATTACCCCGTCCATTTCCCCACCCTTTCTTCGATGTCATTCATTTAAATTTTTAAGATCAGATAGTTGTCTTGATGTCGTAAGTTTTGCCTGAAATAACCGCAAATTTCGGAGCAAATTGCATCACAACCATGAAAAACGCCCTTTTCGTGTGCAAGTGACGGATTTATCAGCTCTGTTTCAAAAAAATTTGACGGTCATCATAATTTGCAGACGTCACAAAAAACTCGGATTTTATTGGGATTATTCAGAATATTGTTTTAGAACAGCTCCGCTTGTCAGGATGACAGATGCGCTCTGCGTTGCAACTTTTGCTGTTGATGAGAGGCATAAGTTGCGCAAAAATCCCTGCTGTCCGGAGCGCAAAAGCTCCAAAAGGACCGAAAGCTTCCTGCGGCGGAATGAGAAGTCCGGCGCATGGGGGGCTGAAGAAAAAACTGAAAAAGGGAATTCAACTTATGAAGAACTCAATCAAGCTTCTGGCAGCCGCCGTTGCCGCCGCTACCGCTCTGGATGCCTCCGCCGCCCAGATCTACTCCAAGGACGACACCACCCTCGACGTCACCGGCCTCGTTGAAGCCGTTTACTTCGATGGCAACAACGGCATGGTCAAAGACGCAGACAGCGACAGCACCATCGGCAACCGCGCCCGCTTCGGCCTTGAGGGCCGCACCAAGATCGCCTCGGGCATCTACGGCTTCGGCAAGTTCGAGCACCAGTGGCAGAACAATGGCGACTCGAGCGGGTCCGACGAGCTCACCCGTGACCAGTACGTCGGCGTCGACTTCGGCCAGGGCGGCGTAATCAAGGCAGGCCGCTTCCTGCCCAACGAGTACAAGGTAGAGTCCGTCACCGATGTATTCGAGCGCAAAGGCGCCTACGGCGAGCAGTACGGCGACCGCGTGAGCGGCCTCATCAACTACGAGATCAGCTATGCCGGCTTCTCCGCCGCGCTCGAGTACCAGAGCGCCACCAACAATGCCCAGTTTGATGCCGGCGGCCTAGATATAGATGTTGATCACGGCTTCAGCGCCGTCTTAGGCTACATCTCCCCTGCCGTGCTCTTCGGACCCATCGGCGTCCAGCTCTCCGCAGGCTACGAGAAGTTCCAGGATGACGCCATCTCGGACGCGACTCCTTTCCGCGTGGATGAGAACAAAAAGAAGAAGGATTATGGCTACTTGGATAAGGCCAGCGACTTCGGCGTCTCCCTCACCTGGGGCACCTATGGCAGCGGCCTGTACCTCGCCTCGTTCTACGAGCAGAGGAAGTGCGAAGCCTACGACGCCTACAATGCCCTCGAAGGCGACAACGACCTGACCGTCAAGAGCTCCGAGAGCCTCGTGGCCTACAGCTTCGCCAACGGCGTGACCCTCCACGCCTCCTACCAGTGGAAGGACTACTCCCCTGACGATGATGACGATTCCGTCAGCTCGATCTACAGGAAGGTTCCCCTCATGGTTTCCTGGGACATCAACCCTAACTTCCGCGTCTGGGGCACCGACATCATCGACGCCGGCTCGTCTGACGACATCGACGACCACAACCTCGTTGAAATAGGCGCACGCTACATCTTCTAACCAAGCCCAGCGCAAAGCCTGACGAAGGGCGCCCCCAAGGGCGCCCTTTCCGCATCCGCGCCAGTGAATCCTAGACCAGCGCAAAAGCCCAATTCCAATTGCACTATCGCACAGGCCGCGCGCCTGCTATACCGCCAAGTTCCTCTGCAAATCCACGCTCAGCAGATGCGATGGCGCGCTGTGCCTGGGCTTTCTGCGCCTGTCTGCGGCGGCATCCTGGCGCCCTTGCGCTGCCCCTGTCCCGGGTAACAGCAGGGCCGCAACCCCGCGGGGAATGCGGCCCTGCATTGCCTTTCCAGGACTCGGTCAGACGTTGAGCGAGCGGTGGACCTCCTGCACCAGCTCGTCGTAGAGCTGCATGCACTTGTCGTGGTGGTCGTTGATGTAGTAGACCGACTGCTGCTTGACGCTGTCCGGGTTGCCGCCCATCTGGATGGTGTTGGCGGCGTTCTCGAGCGACTGCACGTAGAGCGGAAGCTTGCCGCCGCCTATGGACATCGAGGTTGTGCGCAGCGCGTGCATGAGCGACGAGTACTCCTTCCAGTCCGCGGTGTGGCAGGCCCTGTCCATCCTCTGCTTGCGGTCGATGTACATGCGGCAGAAGGTCGAGGCGAACTTCATGTAGAGATCTAGGCTGTCGTTGCAGAACTTCATGCCGCCGTCGACATCGAGGATCTTCGCGCCCGAGAGGTCGGGCTCATCGAGCGGCTTTGCCGAGTACTGCCCACCGTCTCCTCCAAGCTGCGGCACTGCGTGGTGCGGCAGGGCGCCATCGCCGAACGCCATGCTGTCTGACATGTCGTCAAACGATGGGTTGATCTCCTTGAAGCGCTGCGGCCCGCCGGGATTCTCCGGCGCCGGGGCCTCGTACCTGCCCTGCAGGGAGTTGTCGGCTGCGAGCTTCTCCTTGGGCAGGTAGCGCCTGAGCACGCTGTCCATCGACATCTGCTCGACCGGCCTTTGGATCATGTCGGTGAAGCCTTCCTGGATCGCGCGGCTCCTGGCCCCTGGAGTCTTGTCCGAGGAGATCAGGATCACCGGAGTGTCCAGGTTCTTGTTGTTCTCCATGGCACGGGCCTTGGAGAGCATCTGGCTGGCGTCCATGCCCGGCATCTTCTCGTCGATGAGGATGATGTCGTAGTGGTGGATGGCCATGAGCTTCAATCCTTCCTCGGCCGACGAGCCCATGTCGGACTTGACCTCGGGGCGCTGGAGCAGCTTGCCGATGAGCTTGAGGCTCATCGAGTTGTCGTCCACCACCAGGGCGCGGGCGTCAGGCGCCGTGAAGCTTGAGAACGACTCGACGCGGCGGCGCGCCTCGCTCCTGGCCTTGTCGAGGAAGTTGCCTATCGGATCGAGCGAGACCACCTGCTGCGGCACGGCCGCAGTGAACACCGAGCCCTTGCCCGGCAGCGACTGGATGTCGATGAAGCCGCGCATGAGCTTGAGCAGGTTGTAGCAGATGGCAAGCCCCAGGCCATGGCGGTGCTTGATCGCCTTGGCCGAGGCAGGGTTTGAGAACTGAGAGAAGAACCTCTCGCGCTCCTCATCGGAAAGCCCGGGGCCGGTGTCCGAGACCTTGAAGCGGAGCATCACCGAGGTGTTGTCCTCGGAGAGCGCCCCGGTGACGGTGAGCCCGACCTGGCCCCTGGGGGTGAACTTGAAGGCGTTGTCGATGAGGTTGACGATGACCTGGCGGATCCTCACCATGTCGCCAAAGAGCCTCGAGGGCAGCGCGTTGTTGACGTTGACCACGAACTTGACGTCCTTGGAGGCGGCGCGCTCGTTGGCCTCCTTCACAAGATCGTTGATCATGGTCGCCAGATCGTACTGCTCGCCGACGATCTCCATCTTGCCGGTCTGGATACGCGCGAAGTCGACGATGCCGCCTATGAGCGACAGGAGGGTCATGCCGGCCTGGCGGATGGCTCCGGCGAAGGCGAGCACCGAGGACTCGTGCGCGGTGTTGAGGATCTTGTAGTCGAGATCAAGTATGGCGCCCATGTGGGCCGAGACCTCGTTGGACATGAACGAAAGCGCGCGCTCGCGGGCGCTGTAGACGAGCTTCTCAAGCCCGGCGCGCTGGCGCTCGGCCGCATCGGACCACAGCTGCTCGAGCGAGAGGAAGAGGATCACCGCGCCTGCCACCATGATCACCCCGAACAGGGCGCACAGCAGCGCGATGATGAGCTTCATGCCGGTGAAGCCGCTCTCGAGCTTGCTCTTCTCAACTATGCCGGTGACCAGGAAGCTGGTGTTGGCGACCTCGGCCTCGTACATGATGTACTTGCGCCCGTCGGCGTTGCGGAACGGGATCGCCGCGCTGATGCGATTCTCGCGCTGGTCGCCAAGCGCGGCCATCACGGTGCGCGCAAGCGGCGAGTTGAAGAAGTTGACGAGGCGCTGATCGTAATAGCGCGGCCTGACCACGATGCCGGACGCGTTGCGGATGACGACCTTGCCGTCGTCCATCAGCCCATCGACCATGAAGCGGTCGAGGAAGAGCGGCTTTATCACCTTGAAGAGCGCGTAGCGCACGTTCGAGCCGTAGAAGACCGGGTAGACGAAGAGGAGTCCCAGATTGGGGTAGAACCCGATCTCCGGATTGCCGTGGAACACCCTGGTGAGCTCTGGGTAGTTGAGCGAGTCGAGCACCTTGCCTGCAAGGCTTGATCCGTCATAGGCGACCACGCCTGCGTAGGCGCCCTCCTCGGTTGCAACCGAGCGCACCGCGACCTCCGGATCGCCATGCCCGTTGTCAAGGCTCGCAGCAGCGCCGTTGAGGAGCCTGAGCTCCGAGTCCAGGCGCTCGCGCGTGAGCGCAGCCATGCGCATGGCGTTGTCTGCGGTGTTCTCGCAGAAGAACTGGTCGGCCAGGGACTGGAACTTGTTGAGGCAGAACGCGGCTGCGCAAAACAGCAGCCCCGCGAGGATGGCAAGGCTGAACGTGAAGAACAGCGAGCGCCTGCGGCCGGCCCCGGTGAACATCTTCGAGGTTGCCTCGCGCAGCAGCTCGTCCTCAATCGGGAACTCGTAGGGGGCGTCGCTGAGGCTTGAGGCCCCGCCGTAGCCCTTTCCCTTCTCCTCGTATTCAGATGCCTTCTCAGGCTCGTCCTTGGGCGGAGCCTTCTGCTTCTGATCCGAAGATGCGGACGCAGCCTTCTTCTGCTGCTGGGCCTGGGCGTTGAGCCTGGCGGCCTGGGCCTTGGGATCGAGGCGCGGCTGCACCCTGGCCCCCTGCGTAGCGGACTGGCCGGGCTGCGCCTTTGCAGCCGCGCCCTGGGGATTTCTCGGAGCCATGGGCCTTGCCGCAGCACCCTGGGGTTTCCTTGGGACCACGGTCCTTGGCGATGTTGCGCCCTGCTGCGGGCGCGCCGACGCGCTCCTGCCGCCCTGCGGCGCAGAACCCTGCGGCCTCGAAACAGGCCTTGACCCTGCAGAAGCGGACGGCCTGGCGGCCTGCGCGCCGGCTCCTGCCGTGCGCGAGCCTGCGGGCCTTGCCGTTCCGGGTGCCGTGCTTCTAGTCTCTGGCATCTGCGATCTCCACGCCATTTACCAGGAAGTCCATCTTGTTGAGGATCTCGTCATCGCTGAACACCATGCCCCGGGCGCGGTGCATGCGGCCCGAGCTGTCCTCAAGCGGCGATGCAAAGACCTCCTCCTCGCCTGAGGCAAGCTTGGAGTAGAGCTTCGAAAGCCTCTGGCGGGCCTTCTTGCTCAGCTTGCCCGAATACCTGCCGGGGGTGAAGGCTCCGCCTTCGGCCCCGATCCAAACTGGATCCTTGAGCGCTCCTTCCTTGAACGCCCGAAAGATCTCTGAATAGTAGGTGGAGAAGTCGAACTCGCTCCACGATAGCGCGTGGTCAGACGCCCCGTTGAGCGTGTTGAAGCCCACGTAGTCCACCCCCAGCTCCTCGCAGTGCCTCGGGATGAAGTCCTCGTCCTGCATGTAGCAGATGACGTCGGCCCCGAGCCTGAGCAGGCGGTCAACCGCCTCGTTGCCGCCCTGCTTGCTGGACAGCGATCCAGCCGCGGCGGCCTTGACCTTGAACTTGCCCTTGACGCTCCGCGCGCCCAGCGCGAAGGCGTTGAGGCTGCGCTGCGAACCGGGCCCCAGATCGGGGACGACGAAGCCCGCGATGCCGCTGCGGCTCCTGAGCGCTGCCGCCGCGCCCAGCAGGTAGGCCGCCTCGTACATGCGAAAGCGCAGCGGATGGTAGTTCCTCAAGGACACCGACATGTCGTAGCCCGTGAACTGCACGTACGAGTGATCGCGCATGTAGCCTTCCATGATCTTAGGATCCCATGCCCCGGCCATCATGATGAGCCTCGCCCCGTTGCGCAGCATTCCGTCGCAGGCGCTCATCATCGCCTTGGGTTCCGAATGCAGGTTGTCGGAGGTCAGGAGGTCCGCCCCCATGCGCGCCGCCGCCCGCGTCGCCGCGTCGAAGTTCGACGAGTACCACCCGTCGGCGTAGCGCGAGCCGGAAACCAAGAGCCCCGCCGTGAATCCATCAGGCCCCGCGCTGCGGGCGCGCTGCCAGGACCAGGCGACGAGGATGGCTGCAAGCAGGACCGCCGCCACCACGGCAACCCTGGGGATGCGGATCTTCAAAAGCGGGGACTGCATCCTGCTATTCCACCGCCTCCACGCCGTCTACCAGCCAGAATACGGCCTTGGAGAGCGTCTCGTCGCTGAGCACCTCCCCGCTGCGGCAGCGGTAGGTTCCGTCGACATCCTTGATGTCCCCCGAGAAGATCTCGTGACCGGCCGCGAACGAGGCCTCGAACGACTTGATGTGGTTCTGCACGGCCGTGGTCAGGTAGTTGCAGCGGTTGTCGAACCAGACGATGTCGTCCTCGATCCCGTACCAGCGCACCTCGTGGTTCTTCACGCGCGAGAGGCGGTTCTTGATGATGAGGTCGGCAAAGCGCTCCCAGTTCACGTTGATCATGCCGAGCATCAGTCCCTTGTCGTACTTGTCGGGATCCTCGAGGAAGCCGATGTACTTGACGCGGCGGCGCTTGGCCACCTCGGAGACGGCGTCGTTGAAGAGCAGGTAGGCGAGCACCTCGGCCTTGCCCGAGTCGACGAGGCGGTCGGCCGCAGCGGCGGCCTTCTGGCGGTCGTAGGGGTCGCCCGTGAAGATCACCTTGACCACCGCGTCGGTGCGCACGGCCTTTGCGCCCATGGCGAAGGCGTTGATGTTGCGCAGCGACACCGGATCGGCGCTGGCGGCGACATAGCCGAGCACGCCCGTGGTGGACATGGCCGCGGCGGTGTAGCCTGCGATGTAGCTCACCTGGTAGATGCGGATCCAGTACGACGAGAGGTTGCGCGCAGAGTTTGGATCGGCGAAGGCCGCGAAGTCGGTGGCGGAGTTTGAGGAGATGAGCGAGTTACAGATGGCCGAGTAGCCGGGGGCGGCCAGGATCACGGTCTTGGCGCCGCGTCCGATGAGCAGCTTGACCGCGGTGTTGACGCGCTCGACGTTCGAGCCTGCGTCCTGCGCGAAGACCAGCCTGCCGTCCACGCCCTGGACGGCCTTGGCAAAGCCATCGAACACCGACTTGTTCCAGCCTGAGGAATCATTGGCCCCGGGGAGGACGATCCCGAACACCTCAGGCGCCTTCGGCTGCGCGCCGTTGAGTCCGGTGCGGTACAGGAAATACAAAAGCGCCGCCGCCACGACGGATGCGATTAACGCTATTCCTGCGATGATCCGCGCGCGCTGATGCGTACTAACCACCAGTTCCTCCGGAAACGCCTGTTGTGTTGAGCGCGAAAAGGGCAAAGCCTTGCGCTTCCCTTGTAGTAGTTAACGGCAGGCACAGCCTAGCCATGTAGTACTAGATTCTAGCCTAATGTATCGAAATTCAGAAAAGAATATCCCCGAAAGCGGCTTTGGCGCTCAAAAGCGCGGCTTTTTTCGCGCAATGCGCGATGAAGCCCCGCCTCAGTCAGGGAAGTACGGGAAGAACGACCCCGGCGAGGTTCCCTTGCCGCGGCGGCGGCGCACCGCCTCGCCGCGGCCGACCGCCGCGCGCATAAGCTTGAGCATCTGCGAGGAGTCGCCGTCGCGCAGGAAGGCGCGCAGCCTCGTGCGGAAGAGGTCGCAGTCGCGCGCGGGGATGATGAGCGGAGCGAAGCTGCAGGAGGCCAGCGCCGCCTCCATGAAGACCGCCGCGGGCAGGTCCCATGAGGGATCGCCTGGGTGCTCCTTCAGCGCCAGCAGGAAGGCCAGGGCCGCGCGGGCGTAGCCGTCACGCACCAGCGAGGCTATCTCCTCAAGTTCCCCGCCCACCTTGGCCAGGCCTTGCGCCTCCTCCCCGTTCTGGGCGCGGTAGAGCGAGGAGAACGACTTGCCGTCAAAGCCGAACTTACCGTCCTCGACCAGCTGGCAGGCGAGGATCCCCGACTGGATCATGCGCGCGGCGCACGAGGCCTCCTTGCGCGGCTGCCCAGGGAGGTCGAGGCCCTTTGAAAGCAGCTCGCACTGGGCCATGGTCAGGCTGCCGAATCCGAGCACGCCCAACCAGCACTGGACGATGTAGGGCACCATGGTCTTGAACAGCGCGATGCTCCCGCGTGCGCCGTTCTTGAAGCGCATGCGCGTTGCGATGCCGCCCGCGCCCGCGTCCACGGCCATCCCGCCAACCCGCGCCTTGCGGGCACCCAGTCCAATGCCTTCCATCAGCACCTCCCGCCTGCGGCCAGAAGGGCCGCGAAATCCTTTTCATCAAGCCCGTAGAGGGCGGCCACCGCGCGCTCGTACGCGCGCCTGCCGTCCTCGTCGTAATAGCGCTCCGAGAGCATCGAAACCTCCTCCATCTTCGAGGGCGAGGCCTTGGGGAGAGGCAGCGCCTCCAGGTGCGAGCGCAGGATCTTCTGGGCGGGGAAGCGCTTTTTGAAGTAAAAGCGCATCACCGCGCTGTTGAGCAGCGCGGCTATGTAGCGGCACATCGCCACCCCGCCCTGCGGGATGATGAAGTTGCAGCTGTTGAGCGTGAGCCTTCCCTTGGTGTCCACCGCGGCCACAGGGCAGTCGGCGACGAAGCGGTAGAGGATCTTCGCGGGGCTCCTGAAGAGCTCGAGCGCCGGGCTCTGCTGGAAGCGCGAGCGGTCAAACACTATGTACTCGCCTCTCTCGCAGACCCGGAACGCCGTCACGCAGCTGCCGCGCAGCACGCTCTCGGCCCCGCCCTCGCTCGAGTGCCTGACCAGTGTCCGGTTGTCCCCGGTGACTATGCCCATGCCAAAGGATGCGGTGTCCTTGAGGGTGAAGCGGCTGCCGCTTGCTATGACCTCGATGAGCTTGTGCTCGTCATCGTCGGTGTCAAAGGAGAAGTCGCCCGGGGCCATGCGCCTCCTGATGGTGAAGCTGCGGCTGGGGGTCTGCACCTGCACTGCCTTGGAGCCTGAGGAGCCCGGGGCGTCCTTTTCCGCCGTGAGGCACACCGCCTGCCCTCCCGGGCAGCGCGGAAGCGCCCCCAGGTAGCACACCTGCCTTATGCGCGCGCACGAGGCGATCTCGCGGCGCGTTTCCTCGTGGGACTTCAAGTCCAGGAGCGACTGCGGGAGCACGTAGCGCATGATCCCGTGCCCTGGCAGCGCCTCGAGCGTGCGCGAGACGTGCTCGTCGCAAAGCGACGCGCCCGCCCCGCCGCGCCCGCCCTCCCAGGGCGGGCAGCCCAGCGCCACGCTGAACGCCGGCAGGCGCTTGGCCTTGAGCGCGTCCGCGATGCGGAAATGGCGCCTGTAATAGGCCTTGTCCTGGATCCCCGTGGCGATGGCCGCGTTGACGCGGGCTATCCTCACGCACATCGGCCTTTGGTCGATGCCGTAGACGCGCTCAGGCGAGATCCCGCGGCGCAGCAGGGCCAGGATGAACCCGCCGCTGCCGCAGCAGGGATCGAGGAACACGTCGCGCTCGTTGCCAAGATCGCAGGCCACGCGGTCGCACAGATCCTCGGGCGCGTAAGGCGTCCTGGCCTTCCCATCGCCCTCCATCTGGAGGAAGGAGGAATAGAGCATCCCCAGCACATCGCCTGAGGAATCGAGCTTGAACTCAGGCAGTGCCTGGGCCGCCTGGCGGATCCGATCGACGCGGTAGTCCGAGAGCAGCCCCAATAGAAGCTCCTCGAAGGCCTCGGCGCGCTCGATGCCGCCGCGGGCCCAGGCGCCAAGGCAGGTCTCGCCGCTGCGCGGGGAGGTGTTGAACACGATGCCCGAGCGGCACATGAGCCGCAGCGCCGCCTCGCACAGGGCGGCGCGCATGTAGAGCGCGCCCCTGCCCTGAGCGGCGCTGCAGATGGCCTCGACGGCCTGGGCGTTGCGACCCTGGCCTGGGCAGGCTACGTCGCCGCGCCTGGGACGGCCCTTGGACCTGGCGCTGCGCTGGGCCTGGGCGCGCATACCCTCGAGGTACTTGACCGAGAACTGCGGGCGGCCGCGATCATCGCTTGCGCTCTGGGATATCCGGCCTGACTTGAGCCAGTTGCGCACTGTGGCGGCGCTGACGCGGAGCATCCCCGCAGCCTCCGCCACGCCAACCAGGTTGTCGGCAAATAGAGCGCTGGCCATTCCAGCAAGTCCTCCTGAAGTCCCTGAAAAATCCTGAATGTTTCATGTCAGGGGCGGCCTCAAGCCACTCCGGGGGCCCATTCTACCATCTATCGGCGCGGTGCATTAATGCGCGCAGCGCCGGGCCTTCCAGGCGATGGCACTGAAAAGCCCCCAAGCGATCCAAGTCGTGCATGCATCAAGTTTTTGCAAGCGGTTGTGTGCCCTGCCGCGCAGAACAACCAATTTTTTCCACGCGAATTGAAGTCCTCAATTAAAGTTGCCAAGAGTCCAGGAGGTTTTATGGAAAAGAGTTTTGCGCTTCGCGCGAAGATCCTGCCCTGCTTGAGCTGCGCCAGGATACTCGAGGAGATCGCCCCCCAAGGCGGGGATCTGGTGGTGACCGACGCAAGGGGGCTCAAGCTCTTCCCCCAAGGGTCGTTTGACGATTGCAAGCTGGTGCTGCGCGAGGATCTGCCAAAGGGGCCGCTCACCGGGCGCACCGCCGACTCCGCCGCCGCGCTCGCCGGCGCCTCTTACACCCGCGTGATCTGCATAGGCGGCGGGCTTCTGATGCAGCTCTCCAAGATCCTCGCCACCGAGCGCCCGGCGCCCTGCCGCGCGCTCCTGGATGATCCGGCCATGATCAGGCGCGATCGCCAGCTCGTGCTCGTGCCGACCACCCCGGGCACCGGCACCGAGGCCACGCCATTTGCGTCGGTGTTCTTCCCCGACGAGGGCGCGGTGCGCACCATCGTGTCGCCCGAGCTTGAGGCGGACCTGGTCTGCCTGTGCCCCGAGGCGCTCTCGGCCATGGCCTTCGACCGCCTGGCGGCCTCGTCGTTCGAGACCTTCACGCACGATTGCGAATCCTACATCTCGCCCTGCTCCACCTTCATGAGCCGCGCGCTGTGCGAGAAGTCGCTGCGCACCCTGGTCGCAGTCTGGAAGAAGGTCTCGCGCAGCGGCGCGGGCGCCATCTCCTCCTATTTGGGAGAGCTCCAGGAGGCAGGCTGCCTTGCAGGCGCCGCCTACGGCTGCACCGGGCCTGCTGCGGTGCAGGCGCTCGCCGCCCCGCTGATGCTCAGGCTCGGCATGAAGAGGGGCGCCGCCTACTACGCCCTGCTTGGGAGCATCTTCGAGAAGTACGATCAGAAGAGCCACTCGCGCGCCCTCGAGGACTTGAAGGGGCTCCTGGGAGAGCTCTTGAAGTGCGAGCCTGAGGAGGCCCTGGGATGCGCATCGCGCCTGTGCGCCGACGTGATGCCGCAGAATCCGCTTGGCATGAGCGGCATGAAGGAGGAGCAGATCCCCGAGTTCACCGACATCGCGGTGACCCGCGGCGCGCTGGCACTTTCAAACTCCTACAGCCCGCTTAGCGCCGGCGAGGTGCGCAGCATCTACTCAAGGCTGCTCTAGGTAAAGCGCAGCCTTCCGCGCTTTTTCCGCCCTGATGCAACGGGGGCGGGCGCCTTGCGGCGTCCGCCCCCGTCCGCGGTCTTTCCCGCCGTCTTCTCTCCTGACGTTCCAGCCCATCGGCCGAAGCTTCAAATTCGAGCCTGCGGATTTTTCCCTGCCCCGCAGTCCCGGCTTCCCAAAGCTGGCATCGGGCCCTGGAACACCTGCCTTAAAGAACGGCAGGAGGCGGGCTTTCTTTAACCTGGGCAAAAATGGGCGCTCTTCCGGGCGCTTTTACAGACATTTGCGTTTAATTTTCGCGTAACTATCCCAAAAATGACATTTTTTTAAATCAGCGTTAAGATCCTGTGGATCAAAAATGGGGCGTCCCTCGCGGGACGGCGGCAAAGGGGGCTGTGGCTTTTCCATGGCAGAAAAAACTGCGAAATACCACATCGGAATCGACATCGGCTCGACCACCATCAAGACCGTCATCCTCGACGGCTCTGGCAAGGCGGTCTATCAGAACTACGAGCGCCACATGTCCGAGACCCGCAAGGCCCTGCTGCGCCACCTTCAGAAGATCCGGCAGGTGACAGGCGGCGAGGGCTTCACCCTCGCCCTCACCGGCTCGTCGGCCATGGGCATCGCCCAGGAGGCGGGCATCCCGTTTGAGCAGGAGGTCATCGCCTGCGCCGCCGCAGTCGAGAAGCTGATCCCCCAGACCGACACCGCCATCGAGCTGGGCGGCGAGGACGCCAAGATCACCTATTTCCGCGGCTCGATGGAGCAGCGCATGAACGGCGCCTGCGCAGGCGGCACCGGATCGTTCATCGACCAGATGGCCGCGCTGCTCTCAACCGATGCCGCAGGCCTCAACGCGCTTGCCGAGAAAGGCAGGGAGATCCACACCATCGCCTCGCGCTGCGGCGTGTTCGCCAAGACCGACGTGCAGGCGCTCATGAACACCGGCATCAGCCGCGAGGACATCGCGCTCTCGGTGTTCCAGGCCGTGGTCAACCAGACCATCGGCAACCTCGCCCAGGGCAGGCCCATCAAGGGCCGCGTCGCCTTCCTGGGCGGTCCGCTCCACTTCCTGCCTTTGCTGCGCGAGCGCTTCGTCAAGACCTTGGGCCTTGGCGAGGGAGACGTCGTCAAGGTCGAGGACTCCAACTACTTCGTAGCCCGCGGCGCGGCTTTGTGCGAAAGCTCCAGGGAGTGCGATCTCGACTCGATCATCGGCGCCGTCTCAAAGCCGTCAAAGCGCACCAGCGCAAGCTCCGAGCTCACGCTCTTTGACAGCGAGGAGGAGTACGAGGCCTTCAAGGCGCGCCACCTTAATGAGCGCGTGCCGCGCGCAAGCCTTGAAGGCGCCAAGGGGCCTCTGTTCGTGGGCATCGACGCTGGGTCCACGACCACCAAGCTTGCCTGCTGCGACAAGAACCACCGCCTGCTCTACACCGACTACCGCTCAAACGGCGGCGCGCCGCTCAGGACCGCTATAGACGAGCTCCAGGGCCTCTACGCGGCGCTGCCCGAGGGCGCGTGGATCGCCTCGTGCTGCTCCACGGGCTACGGCGAGGATCTCGTCAAGGCCGCGCTGCACGCCGACCTGGGCGAGGTCGAGACCTTCGCGCACTTGCGCGCGGCCTCCGAGTTCTGCAAGGGCGTGACCTTCGTGATGGACATCGGCGGCCAGGACATGAAGTGCTTCTTCGTCAAAGACGGCGTCATCGGCGGCATCACGCTGAACGAGGCCTGCTCGGCAGGCTGCGGCTCCTTCATCGAGACCTTCGCAAAGTCGCTGGGCATGCCGGTCTCCGACTTCGCCTCCCTTGCCGTCAAGTCCCGCCACCCGGTGGACCTCGGCACCAGGTGCACCGTGTTCATGAACTCGCGCGTCAAGCAGGCCCAGAAGGACGGCGCCGACGTCGCGGACATCTCGGCGGGCATCGCCATCTCGGTGATCCGCAACGCCCTGTTCAAGGTCATGCAGCTGCGCGACATGAAGGCCCTTGGCGACCGCATCGTGGTCCAGGGCGGAACCTTCCTGAACGACGCGGTGCTGCGCGCGATGGAGAAGCTCACCTCCCACGAGGTCATAAGGCCCGATCTTGCAGGCCTCATGGGCGCCTACGGCGCCGCGCTGCTCGCCTGCGAGCGCGCAGCCGAAGGCGCGCGCAGCTCCCTGCTTGGGACCGATGAGCTTGGAAAGTTCGAGGCCAAGGCGCGCAACTACCGCTGCCGCAAGTGCGGCAACAACTGCTCGATCACGATGCTGCGCTTCCCCGACGGCGGCCGCTACTACACCGGCAACCGCTGCGAGAAGGGAATAGGCGGCAAGAGCGCGGGCAGCGAGGAGAACAGCATCTACGAGTACAAGTACCGCCGCGTGTTCGACTACGAGCCGCTGCAAAACGCCCCCATGGGGAAGATCGGCATCCCGCGCGTGCTCAACATGTACGAGGACTACCCGTTCTGGTTCACGCTGCTCACCGCCCTGGGATTCGAGGTGGTGCTCTCCGACCGCTCCTCGGCGGCGCTCTACTACACCGGCATGGCCACCGTGCCGTCCGACTCGCTGTGCTACCCGGCAAAGCTCGCCCACGGGCACGTGATGAACCTCATCGACAAGGGCGTGAAGACCATCTTCTATCCCTGCGTCCCGCTCAACATGTACGACGAGTACATCAAGCTCGACAACCACTACAACTGCCCGGTCGTCGCCTCCTACCCCGAGAACATCCGCTCGAACATGGACGTGCTCCGCGAGAGGCATGTGAAGTTCCTCGAGCCCTTCCTGCCGCTCTACGATCAAAAGAGCATGCTCCCGCGCCTTGAGAAGGAGCTCTCGGAGTACGGCTTCACCAGGGCGCAGCTCAGGGACGCCATCGAAAAGGCCTACGGCGAGCTCGAGCGCTGCCGCCAGGACGTGCTCAGGCGCGGGCACCAGATCATCGAGGACGCCCGCAAGGCCGGGCGCCACATCATCCTGCTTGCAGGCCGCCCGTACCACATCGATCCTGAGATCAACCACGGCATCCCGCAGATGATCTCCTCCTACGGGCTCCCAGTCATCTCCGAGGACTGCGTGCGCGACATCAAGGTGAGGCAGGAGCACTCGGGGCTCGTCAACCAGTGGAGCTACCACGCCCGCCTCTACCACGCGGCCGAGTTCGCCGCCGAGTCGCCGGATGTCACGCTCATCCAGCTCTCGTCGTTCGGCTGCGGCCTGGACGCCATCACCACCGATCAGGTGCGCTCGATCCTCGAGGATCACGGGCGCGTCTACACCATGCTAAAGCTCGACGAGGTGTCGAACCTAGGCTCGGCGCGCATCCGCCTGCGCTCGCTGCTCGCCGCTCTCCGCAACCGCCAGATCCCGCAGTTCGAGCCCATCAAGTTCGAGCAGCGCCCGTGCTTTACCGAGGAGTGCCGCCGCAAGCACACCATCCTCGCCCCGCAGATGGCGCCCATACACTTCGACCTCTTCAAGACCGTGCTGCGCAAGTACGGGTACAACGTCGTGATCCCGCCCCTGCCCGACCGCAAGGCCATCGATCTTGGGCTTGAGTATGTAAACAACGACATGTGCTACCCGGCGATCGTGATCATCGGGCAACTGCTTGAGGCCCTGAAGTCGGGAAACTACGATCCTGACAACACCTCAATCGTGCTCTTCCAGACCTGCGGGGCCTGCCGCGCCACCAACTACATGGCGGTGCTGCGCAAGGCGCTCAAGTATGCGGGCTTCGGCCAGGTGCCGGTGTTCGCCCTCCACGGGCTTGAGACCGACGCCTTCAAGATGACCGTGCCGCTGATGCGCGACGCCATCCGCGCCGCCGTGATGGGCGACACCCTGATGCGCCTTAAAAACCGCATCGAGCCCTACGAGATCAGGAAGGGCTCGACCAGGGCCCTCTACGATGAGTGGATGGCCAAGTGCAAGGAGGCGCTGGAGAACGGCCGCGGCTCCTTGTACAAGAAGACCGTAAGGGAGATGGTCGAGGCCTTTGACAGCGTGCCGATCCTCGACGTGCCGCGCCTGCCGCGCGTGGGCATCGTGGGCGAGATCCTCGTGAAGTACCATCCGGTGGCCAACAACCACCTCGAGGAGGAGCTGCTATCCGAAGGCGCCGAGGTCGTGATGCCCGACTTCGTGGACTTCTTCCTCTACCTCGCCTGCGATCCGATAGTCGAGCGCCGCCTGATGGGAGGATCGTTCAAGGACGACGTCTGGGCGAGGATCTTCATATCGATAGTCAACCACTTCAGGGCCCCTGCGGTTAAGGCGCTGAGCCACAGCCGCCGCTTCACCGCCCCCGAGGGGATCTTCGACATCATGAAGATGGCCTCGCAGTTCGTCTCCCCGGGCAACCTCGCAGGCGAGGGCTGGTTCCTCACCGGAGAGATGGTCAAGCTCATCAAGGAAGGCGTGCCCAACATCGTCTGCCTGCAGCCTTTCGGGTGCCTGCCCAACCACATCACCGGCAAGGGCGTGATCCACTCGCTGCGCCAGAACTGTGAGGAAGCCAACATCGTGACCATCGACTGCGATGCAGGCTCCTCCGAGGTCAACCAGTTAAACCGCCTGAAGCTGATGCTCACGGTCGCCCGCCGCGCCAGGCAGCGCGAGCTCCAGGGGCCCATCGCCTTCAAGTCAGGCTCGTGACTTTGCGCCTGCCGCCTCATGCGGCAGGCCGGGCTTTCACGCCACTCCATCCAGCGTCTTGGATCGAATTTTTCCGATAATTTTTCTCCAATCTGACATTCCTCTCTATTTTGGTGCACCAAAAGGCAACAAAGTGCAGTCAAAAATCGTGCAAAGATCTTGTTAAGGACGTGATCATCCTTGCTCTGGGATATCCGTGGAAAATTCGACGCAAATGCTCTTTGTGCGCAAAGGCGCAAACAATCGACGACGCAAAATTGACTGCACTATATTAACCGATGCATGCCATGACAGCGCGGCATGCAAATACCTGTATGCAAGTTCCTGCTATACTTGCTCCACGAGGTTGAGCGGCATTTCCGTCTAACGGACTGTACAAGACCGTGGGACTTCAAGGCGAATGAAAGAAACTTTCATCGTAAACGGTTCCGCCCTCCTCCTTCCCAAAAGCCCCGCCTAGAGGGCCGCGGGCGACAATGCAACAAGAGCCTGCCGGGCGGAGCCTTCCGACCCGGCGGCGGATGGAGAGAAGGCCGGCACCGATGCTGTATTCAATCGGAGTAAAGAACCACAGGACGCTCAAGGATCTGACCGTGATCTTCACGGAACGCAGCCGGATCTCCCCTGTGAACGATCAATCGATCAGGGCTTCGGCAAACGAGGACGCCGCAGAAGGCAGGCTCACCCTCGGTGCCATGAAGGCCCAGCCCCTGCACCTGAAACGCGCCTTCTATCTCTCCTGCTCGTGCATCTCCAGGCTGCTTTCAGGCGAGCGCGTGTCCTCGCTGGACATCGCCCCCAATCTCCAGCTCTACAACGAGATGGGAATGCGCGACACCGTCTTCTCCATCGACATGCGCATCGTCGACCGACTGAACTCCATGCAAGCCCACCGCGCCCGCTACGAGATCTCGCTCACCGCAGGCAGCGTCATGAGCGAGGAGCTCGTGGCCGACAACCGCCAGATCTTCCGCTCAAGCTGCGGCAAGCTGAGCTTTTTCGGGCTCTCGGTGTGCCGCAGCTGCAACGAGGACATCCGGCAGCGCATCATGCCCGCCTTCCTGGATCATTGCATCTGCAGGGGCGATCAGAACGCCCTGGCGATGCCGGTGGCGGCAAAGCTGCTTCCAGGCTACCTGCCGCTTGCCTACTCCGCCTACGACGAGCTCTCAACCCGCCTGTGCGGCCTCAAGAGCGTCACGTTGAGCCGCAGGCGCATGAGCAGGGAGGCGCGTGACGATCAGGATGAGCAGGCTGAACCCTCGCGAAATGGCAGGCTCGCCGAGATCTGCGCCTTCGCTTAAAAGGCGCCCCAAAACTCGTGATGCAGCAGGGCCGGCTTGATGCCGGCCCTGCCTTTCCCGCCCTGCTTTCTTGCGCAAGAACACGGAGGGCCGGCATCCGCCGGCCCTCCCGCCTTCAAGGCTGAGCGCTCTCAGTGCGACTTCTGGATGAGATCCGAGATGTCCTCGGCCGACACCACGTCAGCCTGCACCGACTTCACGCCGTCGGAGCCTGCCTCGTCGTCCCGGGGCTGCTCGTCAGCTGGCACCTTGGCGCCTATGGCCGCGCAGAGCATCTCATAGGGGATGCGCTCCTGGGCGATGCGCACCTTGAGTCCGAAGATCCCGGAGGAGAGCATGGTGTACATCGAGGACTCCTCGGGGGTCAGCGCGGTCGGGGTCACCAGATCCTGAGCGGAGACGTCGTCATGGGTCCACAGATCCTTGTTGTTGAGGAAGGTAGAGGTGTCCATGAGGAACGAAGTGGTCTCAGGCAGGTAGACCCTGACGTTGTTGAGCATCACGAACGATCTCAGATCGATGGAGCCTGAGAACTCGCAGCGGGCGTTGGCCACCCAGGTGGTCTTACACAGCGCCGACAGCGAGTGCGAGGGGGTGATCACGACGATGGTGCCCGGGACGTCCGGCAGCGAAAGCGCCGAGGCGACGTCCTCCATGAAGATCACGCGCGAAGGCTTGACGTCGAGCTCGCCGAGCTCCTTGACCGGGATGGCCAGGTAGCGGAGGTTGCCGACCTTCTCGCGCAGCACGTGGTCGAGGATCACGATGCGCACCAGCGCAGGCGGCGGCACCAAGCCCAGTTGCAGAAGATCCTTGCGCAGCGGATCGAGCTTGAGGTAAGGGCGCAGGAACACCAGGAGGAGGCCGCGGTGGCCCTCGAACCAGGTGGTGTCGACGCCGCGGATCCTCATCTCGCGGATCAGGCTGCCGCTGTTGCGGTGGGTCAGGATCCAGCGGCACACGTCGACGAAGCGGTCGAAATCCACGTCGTCGAGCGTGGTCAGCGTGTTGATGTTGTCGATGGCGCTGTCCAGAAGCTGCGGGAGCTTCTCGGAGATCACGTCCAGGCGCTTTAACGCAGTGTGGTACTCGACGAGATGGCCTGCCCAAGTCACTATCTCGTCGGGGCTGTCGAACACCAGGTGCACTGGGACATCGACCTTGCCGATGCCCTTGTACTCCTTCTCGAGGAAGTCGACGTGGCCTGCGGCAAGCTCCTTGTGCCAGTCATCGCAGAACGCGATGAAGGCATCCTTCTGGGACTCCACTTCCTCGTCCAAGGTGGGCGCTCCGAGGTAGATGCGGAACGGGAACCCCTGGATCTCGTGGTTGTCCTTGACGTGCTCGTTGATCCAGTTGAAGACCCTGGCGCGGTAAATGTTGTTGATCTCCGCTCGAACGCTGTTGCGGCTTTTCACAGTCAGCTCCTCATTGTGTTTTCCGCTTGATGGCCGAAGCTCCGGGCCTGCTTTCAAGGCCGGGCTCTTGCGCCCCTTCCGCCATTCTGGACTTGCTCATTATCGCATTTGTCCGCGGCGTGCGGCAGGTGCGCATGAGGCCACCGCCTCATGCGCACCGCCTTGATGACAAGATCACATGATCCGACATCAGCCGTTGCAATTCAAGGGGATCATGGCTCGGAACCGCCATTGCGCCTGATGCTTTCAAATGGCGAGAGCGCCTGCGCGATCCGCCTGGCCCCGAGCGCCTTCATCTGCGCCCGCCGCCTCCTGAAGAACGACTTCAGGATCTCGGAGCACTCGTCCTGAAGCACCCCGCCTTCAACCTCGACATGGTGGTTGTGGCGCGGATCGGAGATGAGCGGGAAGACGCTGCCGCAGGCCCCGGTGCGCGGATCGGGGGCGCCGTAGACCAGGCGACGCAGCCTCGCGTGGATGACGAGCCCGGCGCACATCGGGCAGGGCTCGAGCGTCACGAACATCGATAGCCCGGGGAGGCGGTAGTTCTCAAGGGCCTGCCCGGTGCGCCTTAGCGCCACCATCTCGGCGTGCGCCGAAGGATCGTGGGTCGTGAGCGTCATGTTGCATCCCGCCCCGACGATGGCGTCGCGCTCCTCGTCCACGACCACGGCGCCAACAGGGATCTCGCCCAAGTCGATGGCATGGCGGGCCTGCGCCAGGGCAAGGCCCATCCAGTACGAGGGATCGCGCATCAGAACGAGATGGCGCCGAAGAACTTCAGGAGGAAGCCGCCCCACACGAGGACGTTCAAGGCGAGCATCACAAAGACCGCGGCGGAGCCCAGGTCCTTGGCGCGGCCTGAGAGCTCGTTCCACTCGGTGCCGATGCGGTCCACAACCGCCTCGACTGCGGAGTTCAGAAGCTCGACGACCACGGTGAGCCAGGGGAAGGAGATGAGGAGGATGAGCGGCACCAGGCCGTCTGCCACGAAGAATGCCGCCACGGTCAGGATGACCGCCAGGGCCATCTCCTGCCTGATGGCAGCCTCGTTTGCAAGGCCGGCCTTGAAGCCCTTCATGCTGTAGTAGCCGGCCTTGACGATGCGCTTTAAGCCGGGCGCCTGTTTCTTTGCCATTTTCATCTCCGATGGATAAGTCCGGCGCCCATTCTACCCTAGAGCCGTCAAAACGGCGCCAGAGCCTGCCTCATGCCAGGTAGCGCTCGGCATCCAGCGCGGCCTTGCAGCCCTGGCCTGCCGAGGTGATGGCCTGGCGGTAGATGCGATCGGCGCAGTCGCCTGCGGCGAACACGCCCTCGGCCGAGGTCGCGGTCTCAAAGCCGTGGCCGGTGGTGATGTAGCCCTCGGCGTCGGTCTCGACCTCGCCCTTGAACACCGCAGTGGCCGGCACGTGGCCTATGGCCATGAAGACGCCGCTTACGGGGATCTCGCGCGTCGAGCCGTCGTTCAGCGCGACCTTGATCCCGCTTACCGCATTGCCGTCGCCTTCGACCTCGGAGACCACGGCGCCCAGCACCAGCTCGGCCTTGCCCGAGGCGGCAGCCGCGCGCATCTTGTCGACGAGGGCCTTCTCGGCGCGGAAGCCGTCGCGGCGGTGCACGAGGTAGACCTTGCGGCAGATGTTGCAAAGGAAGAGCGCCTCAGTGAATGCCGCGCTGCCGCCGCCTACCACCGCCACGTCCTTGCCGCGGTAGAAGAAGCCGTCGCAGGTGGCGCAGGCCGAGACGCCGTGCCCCTTGTAGTGCGTCTCGCTCTCAAGTCCAAGGTAGCGCGGCTTGGCGCCGGTGGCGATGATGACCGCGCTGGCCTTTAGGACCTCGCCTGAGGCGAGCGTCAGCTCCTTGACCTGGCCGCGCAGCGAGCAGGACTTGACCTCGGAGCTTACAAAGCGCGTGCCCAGCGACTTGGCGTGCTTTTGCATCTTGTCCATGAGCTCAAAGCCCGAGGGAGTGCCGGATTCGCCTGGCCAGTTGGCGATCTCCGGGGTGGTGGTGAGCTGCCCGCCCTGATCGCTTCCGGTCACGAGCACCGGCTCGAGCCCGGCCCTCGAGGCGTAGATGGCCGCAGTGCATCCTGCAGGTCCTGAACCGATGATCACGACTTTTTCAACCTTGTCCGACATTGGCTTGTCCTCCGTTGTTGTTTCCGTTGTTGTTATCGTCTGTGAGGGGATTGTAAGGCAGCGCCAAACGGCATTGGCCGATGCTGCGATTTGATATCAGATGAGAAAATCGCCCTGGGGGCTTCAAGAGAAGAGCGCGGGGAAGCGGGATCTTGCAAAGGCGCGCGCCTGCCCTGCCCAGTAGAGGCCGCTTTCATTTAAGGCGCGGAGCGCGCGCTCAAGCGAGAAGGCGGCGAGGCACTGCTCGGCCTCCGGGAGGTATGAGATGTGCCAGGGCTCGCGCGAGATCCCGCCGCGACCGCTGAATGGGCGGGCGAAGCCGAACTGCTCCAAGTGGGTTGAAAGCCAGATCCCGAAGCTGTGGAAGTACATGCCCTCGTCATACTCGCGGCAGGTGAGCTCGAGCCTCCCTCCCCTGGGGATGAGGTTTGCCGCGTAGATGTCATAGTCGGTGCCGAAGTGGTGGCGGGAAAAGCCCGGGAGCGCCGAGAAGCGCAGCGCCGCCTCAAGCCTCTTTGGAAGCGCCATGCCGCTAGTGTCCACGGGATGCTCGCTCGCATCCAGGATCGGGCGGGTCCCCTCGAGCTTGGCTGTCACTATGGCAGCCTGGCGCTCAAAGGACCGCCACCCCGAGCAGGCCTTGAGATCAAAGCCGTCTGCAAGCGCCGCGGCCCTGAGATCAGAGAGCGCCGACAGCGACTGGGAGCTCCCTTTGATCCCGGGGAACTCATCTGATGTGGCGCAGAACGACCCGTCAAGGCCGCAGCAGCGCTCAGGCCACGGGGTACTCGCCAAGCAGCGCCTCCGCCTGGGCCTTGAGATCGGCGCTGCCGCGCTTCTTGATGTCGTTGACTATCTTCATGGCCTCATCGGTGTCGCCGGTCTCGAAGTAGAGCCTGGCGAGGTTCAAGGAATCGCTCAGGTACTGGTGCTCCTTGGGGGTGAGCCCGTCGTACTCAACCTTGGGCTCCTCCTTGGCAGGGGCGGACTTCATCTCGCCGCTCCAGGTGTCCGAAGCCGCCTCGGTCGCCTGGGCTCCTTTGGCCGCGTCCTCTTTCTTGCCGCCGTGCTGCGCCAGATCAGCCTCGACCGAACCCTCGGCCGGGATCTCGCTTTCAGGAGCGTCGACCATGCGCATGAGATCGCTGTCGGAAAGCCCGGCGCCTGCAGACTCCCGATCAGGCACCACGGACCCAGCTGCAGGGGCGTCGCCGCCCAGCATGTTCAGGATCGACTGCTCGTCGCCGCCTGATGCAGCATCAGCGCTCAAGCCCTGGGCCGCATCCGCGCCCCCAGGCTGCTCCGGAACGTCCTTGCCATGCCCGTCGGTCACGTCGAAGCCTTCGTCATCAGGCACCTTCCAGTCAAAAGCCTTGAGATCAGGCTGCCCGTCAGGATCATCGACGGCCTCGGCCGGAGCCTGGCTCTCGCCAGGCTCATCCTGCGGCGCTTCAGCATCACCCGCGACGGGCGTCTCGTCAGCAGAAGCCTGGGCTTCCACTCCGTCAACTGGCTCTTGCGCATCTTTGGCAGAGGGATCTTGAGCTGCATCTTCAGCGGCATCCGCAGCCTCGGCGCTTGCGGCATTTTCTGCGCCAGCCTCTGAACTCTCATCAGACGGAAGCGCTGCATCATCTGCGTCAGCTTGAGCGCCCTCAGCAGCATCCTCGGCAACTCCAGCGCCTGCCGGAGCCTCGGCCGGGGCTTCATCGGCAACGGTTGCTTGTGCATCCGATGCCTCTGCCAAGGGCTCTCCGGAATCGCCTGAAAAGGCGCCCTCTTCCCCAAAGCTGGCTGATGCATCCGCGTCAGGTTGATCCTGCCCAGGCGCAGCAACTTCATCGGCTTCAGGAGCGGCATCCTCGAAAGGCGCCGCCTCATCATCAGAGGCTGCGCTCTCCTCAGGAGCAATTACCTCATCAGAAGGAGCCACAGGATCGAGGGCATCGGACGAAGCCTCCTCAGCGGCAAGATCCTCAGGCGCTGCATCAGAGGCTGGAGCCTCTTCCACGTCAGCAGCTTGGGGCTCCGTCTCGCCTGCGCCTTGATCCGCAACCGGGCTTAGCAACTGCTCAAGGTCGATGTCATCGTCCACCACGGTGTCGATGTTGCCGCCTGCAGCGGAGCCAGCCTTGGCATCTTGCGCCGCGGCCGCGCCATGTTCTGCCTGAGCATCAGCTGCGCTCTCCTCGGAGGCTGGAGCCTCAGGGGCGTTGTTCCCATCTGCAGATGCTTCAGCCTGCTCGATTTCAGCTTCAGTTGCAGCCTCTTCAGGCACAGCCTCAGGAGCACGCTCATCTGATGCGGCATCATCGGCTTCTTCCTGTGCGGCATCGCCTGATGCCTCAGGCTCCTTTGGCTCATCTTCCATCTCAGTCCGATCATCCGCGCCTGAAGGCTCCGAAGCCTCGTCAGCGCTCTTAGGGCTTTCCGCAGCCGCCGCCTCGGCGAAGGCCTTGGCAAACTCTGCTGCAGCCTCAGAAGACTGGGACTCAGGCTCCTGCTGCCCCTGCGCCGCCTCATCGGCAGCGCCAATTGACTCATCGGAATTGAGATCCGGCTCCTTGGCATCCTGCAAGCGCGCATCCGCGTCATCAGCGCCTTCCTGGGCATCCTCAGAAGGCTCAGCATTTGAGGCTTCCACGCCATCATCGGTGATGGCATCTTGTTGCGCTTCCTCAGCAGGCGGAACCTCTTCAGCAGACGCTCCATCTTCGCCTGCATCAGAACCCGCCTGCGCTGCCGCTTCAGGCTCAGGCTCATCTGCTGCCTCAGCCTTGGCATCAGATGCCCCACCCGTTGCATTCAGATCATCCAGCGTGGCTTCAGGCTCATTCCCATCCTGCGCTATCGCCCCTTGATCCGCTTCATCGGCGGATGCGGCCTTGGATGCGAAAGCCTCGAACTCAGCGCGGGCCTTATCCTCGGCGCTGCCTTGGGACACCTCGGATGATTTCTCCTGTGTTTCAGCCTCGGCATCCTTCACAGGCGCAGCCTCTGCGGCACTATCATCCACATCTGGGTTGACATCGCCTGCGGCGTCGTCACTCTGAGGTTGAGCCTCTTTAGTTGATCCGCTTGCTGCCTCAGAAGGCTCAGCAGGAGTTTCCAACTCCTGCACCTCAGCGGCATCAGGGGCTGCATCCTGGGATTGCCCGGCGTCTTCAGTTGCGCTTTGAGCGAAAGCCTCGAAATCCGCCTTAGCCTGCTCCTCGGCGCTCTTGCCTGCATCAGGTTCTGCAGGAGCCTCGCCTTGCGCATCGCCCTGCGGCTCGTCGCCCACAGGCGCCGCCTCATCAGGCTTTGAAGAAGCTTCCTCAGCTTCATCACTTTGCGCTGCACCCTGATCCTGCGCCGCGCCGCCGTCTACTGCCTTTGAGGCAAAGGCCTCGAAGTCTTCAAAATCGGCATCCTCGGCAGCCTTGCCATCATCCTTTGGCTCTGAGGCACCGCTATCAGCAGGTTCAGCGCTCTCATTGGCAGCAGGCTCATCAGCGCCTGCCTCAGGCACCACGCTCTTGGCCGCATCTTTGCCTGCGCCATTGGCGCCTGCCGCCTGCTCTGCGAACTTCTCGAAGAAGTCCTCGTCGCTGTCAGCGCCAGCTTGCGCATCCGGGGCTGGATCCGCTGCGGGATCCCCGGCACCAGCAGCCCCGGATTGCTCAGATCCTGCCGGTGCCTCAGCTTTTGGGGATGCGCTCCCTCCATTGGCCATGGATTGCGCCATGGCCTGCTCCTCCCCAGTTGGAGCGTCCTTTTGAGGCTGGTGGGCGGCCATTGCCTCGGCCCAAGCGGCCATGCCGTCCTTGGCTCCAGGCACCGCGCTGGGATCAGCACTTGACTGATCCGCTTCCGCGCCCTGCTCGCCTGCTTTCTGCTCGGCCATCGCCGCAGCCCAGGCATCAGCCCCGTCGTCAGAGCCCTTGGGTGGCTCGCCGCCCTGCTCGCCGGCTTTCTGCTCAGCCATCGCCGCGGCCCATGCATCTGCGCCATCGTCAGAGCCCTTCTGCTCTCCGCCCTGCTCGCCAGCCTTCTGCTCAGCCATCGCCGCGGCCCAGGCGTCAGCCCCGTCGTCAGAGCCCTTCTGCTCTCCGCCCTGCTCGCCAGCCTTCTGCTCAGCCATCGCCGCGGCCCAGGCGTCGGCCCCGTCGTCAGATCCGGAGCTGCCGCCGACATCGGCGGTCTTCTCCTGCTCTGCGTTCTGCTGGGCCATCGCCGCGGCCCACTGGACCATGGCGTCCTTGTCAGGATCCTTCTCCTTCTCGCCGCTACCCTTCTCGGCTGCGGCCGCGTCCCAGGCCTTCTGGGCCTCGTCCTTGGCTGCAGGAGCGGCTGCCTCCTGCGCCTCAGGCGCGGCAGCCCCGCCCTGGGGCGCCGCCGCCTGTTCATGCGCCGCCTGCGCCTCGCTCTGTGCCTGTCCATCCGCCTGCTGGGGCTGCTGCCCCTCGGCGCCCTGAGAGCCCGCATGATCGTCCTGCTGATCGGCCTGCGCCGCCGCATCGAGGGCGGAGGCCTCGGCGGGGCTTATGGTGTCGGAGAGGAGCTTGTCCTCCTCGCTGGGCTCCTTGTCGGTGTCCTCGTCGCTGATGTCCGACTCGATGGTGCGCCCGCGCTGGCGGCTCTTGACCTTGAAGAACACGAAGAGCATCAGGAGCATCAGCGTCAGGAGTCCGATGCCGGCGATGATCAGGATGAGCGACCTCTGGTAGGACGCGGCATCGCCCGGGACGGCCGAGCCGTTTGCAATCTGCGCCTGCAGGCTCTGCAGCTTGTCGTCGGTGGCCAGGAGCATGTCGCGCATCCTGTCGTTGTCGCGCGTGAGCTTGGAAACCTGGCCCTTGAGCTCGGTGATGTTCTGCTGGAGCGAGGCTATGGTGCTGTCATACTGCTTGGCGATCCCTGAGACTGCGGAGTTGGCGGCGGTGAGCGTCGACTCGTTGGACTTCTGCATGCGGTCGATCGCCTCGACGAGCTTCTTGTCGATCTCCTTGGACTTGATGTTCATGGCGTCGCGCGAGCCATCGAGCATCTGCTTGAGGGTGCCCGCGTCAATCTTGGCCTGCTCGGAGGCGTCGCCGCCTGACTGGACCTTGGAATCATCCGGGTTCTGGGGTTGAGCGGACGACTGCGCGTTACCATCCTTGCCCTCGGCCAGCGCCTTGTCGGCCTCGGAGGCGCCCTTTGGGTTGGCTGCCACGGCCTGGGCTGCGGCGTCCTGCGCCTCAAGCTTCTCGCGCCTGGCCTTGCGCTCCTCCTGGAACTGGCGGTTGGCAGTCTCGGTCGCCGTGAAGGTCGGGTTCTGCTCCGAGCGCGCTATGACGCCGCCGCCCTGGCTTTGCTGCGCGGGGGCGGCCTTGGCCGGCCCCAGGGGCGGCATCGCGATGTTGCCGCGGGCGAGCAGATCAGAGCCCACCTTGGGATCCTCGCGCGCGATCTCGGAGACCGGCGGGATCTTGAGCGCGCCCTGGCGGATGCTGCCGGCATTGCCGTCATTGAAGGCCTGCGGGTTGTTGCGGTAGATGGATGCCGCTATCTGGAACTCGTTTACCGAGCGATCGGCAGGCAGGAGCCTGGTAGCCACCTGCCAGAGGCTCTCGCCTGGGCCGACCCTGACCGAGGACGGCATGCGGGAGCCGCCCTGATCAGATGCGCCGGACTGGTTCTGAGCCTGGCCCTGGGCCTGGCCCTGCGTCTGGGATTGAGGCTGGGACTGCTGGGGTGCCTGCGGCTGCTGGACTTCAGCCGGCACTGCTGCGCGGGTGCGCGCGGGCGCCTGGGAGAGCGCCTGCGCCGTCTGCCTGGCCACGCTCCTGGCGCGGTTGCGCCTCGTCTGCTGGCCCCTCTGGTATGACGGAAGCGGCGCCTCCTGGATCCTCTGGGGGTGCTGCTCCTCGGCCTGGCTGCTGCCGCTGTCCTGGTAGGTCGGGCTGTCGGGCCCCTGGATGTTGATGGTGAAGGTGCCATCGTCAGCCGCGGCGCTGGCAAGAGAAAATGCCAGCGCTCCAGCCAGCAGCGTTGTCTTAAGGGCCCGCATTGTTATCCTCGGAATAAGTCCAGCTTCATAGGTATTTTAAGCATGGCCGGCAGCGTTAATTTGACGGCCGCCATGCTTTTTGCCATTCCCATGCATTAAGCGTGCTCATTCCGCTGCTTTTCCAGAAGCTTTGCGATCTCGACCACCGAAACGGCCTCGCCGCGCCTGGTGTTGTCCATCATGCAGATGAAGCTCCAGGCCTTGCCGCTCTTGCCGTGGCGGCGGATCCTCGAGCAGAGCACGCTGCGCTCGGACACCGCGTCGGTGACCGGGGTCAGCATGCGATCGCCGCTTGGGAGCTTGATCCACGGGCACTCGGAGAGGGCGGCCTTGAACTCGTCGGCCGTGGCGCTCCTGGAGAGGTCCACGTGCACGCTTGCGGTATGGCCGTAGAAGACCGGCACCTGGACTGCGGTGACGTCGAAGCCGCCCGGGATCGCCCCGAGCACGCGGCCTAGCTGGGCCAGAACGGTGTTCTCATGCTCGGAGTAGCCGTTGCCGCCCTCCTTGCCGATCCTCGTGTGCAGGTTGAAGGCTACCTGGGCCTCGAAGCCCTCGTGGTCGCCGTCAAGGCCGTTCAAGAGCCTGGCCGTCTCGCGCGCCAGCGTCTCGGTGCCGAGCCTGCCCTGCCCCGACACCGACTCCATGACCGTGGCGCTCACGCGCTCAAGACCGAAGCTGTCTGCAATGGGCTGCAGGCACAGCGCCAGAAGCGTCGCCGTCGCGCAGGCGGGGATGGCGATGCGGGTCTCGGCCACGCCCTTGATGTCGTAGGGGTTGATCTCCGGGATGACCAGGGGGATCCTCTCGTCGTCCGAGTAGAGCCCGGAGGCATCGATGACGGTGCAGCCCTTGGCCGCGGCGGCATGGGCAAGGCGCGAGCTCTCGTCAGGCGTGGTGAGGAAGAGCGCCAGGTCGCAGGAGCCGAAGTCGAACTCGTCGGCGGCCTTGACCATGTAGTTCTCCCCGTTGAGCGTCACTGCGTCGAACTCCCCTGAAAGGGGCGAGAGCGGGAAGAGGTCGTCGACCTTGAGCTTCTGCTCCTCCATGGTCTCGAAGACGAGTTTGCCGATGTCGGTGTCGTAGCCATAGACGGCGATTTTCAATGCCATGATGCGTTTCTCCTGAAATTTCCAAGTATTGTAACATCAGGGTCAATAGCGCCCATTTTGGGCGCTTCTTGAAAATCAAGAAAAAGATCACGGCGTCACGATAGCGCTTGAAAAATAATGTACTATAGTAAACAACGTGATTTTACAGGCAGATACATTGCCAAGGCCCAAAACCGCCGCAAGGCTTTGGCCCCATGCGGTGCAGGCCTTTTTGAAGTGGGAACCCTGATATGGCTTTAACGCGCGCTGAAATAACCGATCGCCTGGTCGCCAAGCTGCAGATGCCCAAGCCGACCGCGCAGATCTTCGTAGACTCTTTCTTCGAGACCATCGCCGAGACCCTCGAGAAGGGCGAGGTGGTCAAGCTCACCGGCTTTGGCAACTTCGAGCTCAAGCAGAAGAACGCCCGCCCGGGCAGGAACCCCAAGACCGGCAAGGAAGTCATGATCACGCCCCGCCGCGTGACCACCTTCAAGGCCGGGCAGAAGCTGCGCAACCGCATCGATTCTAAAAGCTGATCCCTCCAGCGGCCCCTGTTGGTTTTTCGCGCCGCAGGTGCATTTCAAGGGCCTTTTCGGTAAGATCATGCACGGAAGCCATAACTATTAATGTCTGGCATTTAACAGCGATGCCAAAAGGCGGAAGGGTACGATCATGATAGAGTTCGAATACACCATCAAGGATAGGGACGGGATCCACGCCCGTCCGGCCGGGGCCATCATCAAGGCCGCCAGCAACTACAAGTCCGAGATCAAGGTAACCTGCAAGGGCCGCACCGAGTCCCTTAAGAGCGGCATCTTCGCGCTGCTGGGCATGGGCATCCGCTGCGCCGACACCATCAAAGTGTCCTGCAACGGGGCCGACGAGCAGGCGGCGGCCGAGGCGCTGAGGAAGGCCTTCGAGGATTACCTCTGAGATTGTGACAAGGAGCACAAAAGCGCGCATAAGGGGGGGCAGGCTTGAAGCCTGCCCTCATTGTTTTGCCTCCGCCCCGGCCGGCGATTTCGCCTCAAGGAGCCGCTTCATTGATCCGCATCACACTTTTTTCGCTGATGCTGCATCGCGCCAGGCCTTTTCCCGCCCAGATCCTGGAAAGGCGCATTTTCTTTGAGATCCCAAAAGCAGACGCGGATTTTTGCCGTTGAAGCGCGCTGCCAGTGCAACTAACCTAAAGCTGTATCCAGGCTTGATCCAGGAGGCTGCTATGGGCGTAAGCAAACGCGACTACATCATCCCCTCGGCGCACCTCGCCGAGCTCTACCACTCCCGCTTCCATGACGGCACCTACCTGGCCCGCAAGGTGGAGCACATCGTGCAGGACGGCTTCTACCGATCCATAGAGCTCCCGGTGATCGAGGGCAAGGAGGATCGCAGGAGGATCCTGAAGGCCCTGTCCATCCCCTCCTCGAAGGTGGGCAACGTCATAGTCTGGAGCGGCCTCTACGCAGCCGAGCACGGGCTTGACATCAACTCGGTGGACGAGGCAGTCCGCAGGAAGTCCGTGGACGCCATAAAGAAGCTCATCGAGGAGTCCTGCGAGCTTGGCAGCGGCAACTTCGGCGTGGTCTCAGGCAGGAACGTCGGGATCCTCGATAAGTCCGACGCCTACCGCGCCTTGATCAAGAGCCTCACCGAGCTCACGGCCTTTGCCAAGCAGCACAAGCAGAACCTCATATTCGAGGCGCTCGAGAAGTTCTCAGGCCGCCGCGCGCTCCTGGGAACCTCCGAGGACACCTACGAGATGATGGAGATCCTAAAGCCCGATCTCCCGTCGCTCTACTGCTGCTACGACACCGCGCACGCGGCGCTCAACCGCGAGGTGATCTACAACGGGCTTGAGCACATGAACAAGTTCATAGGCTGCATCCACCTCTCAAACGCCGTGCTCGATCCCGAGGATCCGCTCTACGGCGACAACCACCTGCAGCCGGGGCTCCCCGGGTTCCTCACGGTCAACGCCGCGGCCAGGCTCATCAGCACCGCCTGGAAGCTGGGGCTGAACAAGGAGAAGGGGCTTTTGGTGTGCACCGAGCTGCGCCAGGATGACGAAGTGCCCGAGGAGAAGGAGCAGCGCTGCTTCCAGATAGCCTCGGACTTCCTAAAGCAGATAGAGATAGAGTTCATGGTAAGGGAGTTCTAGCTCCCCGCGACGTACTGTCGCTGTTAGGCCGGGGCAATGCCCCGGCCTTGGCGTTTCCTCAAAGGATGTTTGGTGCTTAAAGCTCGGTCTTAACGTCGAGTCCGCCGCACAGCGAGATCAGGCGCACGACGTTCGCGCACTGGATGGAGAGCAGGTCCGGAGCGTTGCGGATCGAGGTCTCAAGCGCCATCGGGCGGTCGCAGATCGAGAAGATGGCCGAGGCGCCCAGGCGTATGAGATCGGGCGCGCCGTCGCCGAGCGCGCCGCTTACCACCACGCACTTGACGCCGCGGACGCGGCAGCGGCGTATCACCCCGGAAGGCACCTTGCCCAGCGCCGACTGGGCGTCGCTGCGCCCCTCGCCTGTGAGCACGAGCGCCGCCTCCGAGAGCCTCGTGTCAAACGACGACAGATCGAGCACCGCGTCGATGCCCGAGCGCAGATGGGCGTTCAAGGCATAAAGGCACCCTGCCCCCAGGCCGCCTGCCGCTCCGGCGCCAGGCAGGTCCTTGGCCTCCTTAAGGCCCGTGGCCGCCTCCATCGCCGCGGCGTAGGCGGCCATGCCCTCCTCGGCCTGCATGAGTTCCTCGTGGCTGCCGCCCTTTTGCGCGCCGAACACGAAAGTCGCTCCGGCGGCCCCTAGAAGCGGGTTGACCACATCGCAGGGGATCTCGACTTCGCACTTGCGGATCCTCGGATCGAGCCTTGAGATGTCGGCAGAGGCGATGGACTTTAAGTCGCGCACCCTGATCGGGGATCCGATCTCCCCTCCCTTGGCGTCGCTGAACCTGACGCCCAGGGCCTGCGCCATCCCCGCGCCGCCGTCGTTGGTGGCGCTGCCGCCTAAGGAGATGATGATCCTGGAGAAGCCGCGCGACAGGCAGGCGCCGATGGCCTCGCCCACGCCGTAGGAGGTGCCGTCCAAAAAGCGCAGGCCCTGGCGTTGGGCATCCTCGAGGCCGACTACGCGGGCCGTCTCGATGACCGCCAGATCGCCATTTTCCAGGATCTGCACCTTGGACGGATTTCCGTAGGCGTCGTGCGCGTCGGCGGTGAAATAGGCGCTGCCCTTGAAGTCGGGGAAGGAGCGCAGCACCTCGGAGAGCCCCTCGCCCCCGTCGGAGAGCGGGACCTCCTCGACCCCGATCCCACGGAGGCCCAGTTCGGAGATCCCATTGGCCGCGGCCTTGCAGGCCTGCGCGGCGCTCATGCAGTTCTTGAAGGAGTCGAAAGCGAGGAGGATCTTAGGCATGGCCCACCTGTGCAGCTAAGCGCCCACGGCAAGCATGATCACTATTATGGCCGTGTTGACGAACAGGTATTTTACAGCGCTGAGCGCATCGGGCTTCATGTCCGGAAGCTTCCTTCCCAAGTGCGTGAGGCGGAGCCTTGCTGCCGAGAGGTAGTAGAGCAGGCTGCGCGTCCCGAAGAACGAGATGGCAAGCGGGGCCAGGAGCGACAACAGGAAGAACATCACCGCAACGCCCATGTACGGGGCGAAATAGAGCGCCACTCCGGTTGCAAACCAGGTCACGATGCACGAGGCGTTCCAGATCATGCCGCTGTCGGGATCGCGCCTTATGAGCATGGGCACGAGCGAGGCGAGGCGGTCTGCGACCTCAGTGCAGAAGGCCTCCGACGCGAAGAACGAGGCATTCTGCCGCAGGAGCACCGCCACGCGCCGCACGATCTCAGGACGGATCTTCGAGAGCATGACGCGGTAGCTTAGGTCCGTGCCCTCGCTCTCGGCCTCGGGCAGCTTTGCAAAGCTGAGGCCAAAGCGCTTGCACCCGTCCTCGCACACCGTGGTGACTATGGCGTCCATGCCGCGCACGGTGGCGGCGATGATCCCGTTTGAGGACAGCGCGCCGCACAAGGCTATCTGCTTTGAGGATACGGCATGGGCGCGGTTTGAGAGGATCGACGAGACCTCCTTTAAAAACGGCGCGCAGAGGCTGTCGAAGAGATAGGGCCTTGAGATGAACTCGCAGCGATCGCCGCAGGCGGTGCAGAGGAACTCGCTGCCGTTCTCCGAGAGCTTGACCTTTATCTGGTGGTAGCTGTTGCGCCCGGTGAAGTCGGCGTGGCAGATCCCGCCGTCCTGCACCGTCTGGACCTTCTCAAAGGGGGTCTCGGACACCAGGGCCTGGCGGTCCTGCTCGGGGAGCTCGGAGCCGTCGGTGGCCTTCTTGCCCGTGCCTATCTGGTAGGAGAACGAGCAGGAGCGCACGATCTGCTGGGTGATGGTGCGCTTGACCCCGGTGAATCCCTTGCCGTGGCACTTGGTGCAGGTGGTGAAGCCGCGCCCGGAGCACTCCGGGCAGCTCAGGAAGCCCCTGCCCTGGCAGCGCGGGCAGTTCTCGCCCCTGCCGTTGCAGTCAGGGCACTTCACCTGCCCCGTGCCCTGGCAGCTGCGGCACTTCTCCGAGCGCGAGCCGTGGCAGCGCGGGCAGATGGCGTAGCCGTAGAGATCCTTCTTGGCGATGACGTTGACCTTGCTGAGCATCTTGCGCAGCGCCTGGAAGCCGGTGCCGCTGTCGCGGTCGACGGCCGCGGCGAGCACCTCCGCGTCGTTCTGGAACTGATCCCGGACGCGGCTGGTGCTCTTCTCAAGCTCGGTGGAAGAGGCGAAGGCGAGGTTAGAGAGCCTGGCGGTGTCCGCCTGCTCATCCTTGACCTTGACCTCGAGCTTCCAGGCGTAGCGGGCCTTGATCGAGACCGGCCTTAACGAGAAGTCGGTGAACGAGTAGTCGCCGTCCGCGGCGCCGCATGAGGCGAGGAAGGACGAGAGGCGCTCGGTCAGAAGCCCCTTGGCCTGCTCGGGGCTGGTCGGCAAGGCTTGGTTTTCATCCGGGGCTGCACTGCCGGCCTGAGGCTTTGGATCGCCTTGGCCCTGGCGCTCAATCGTGGTGTCGGTCATCTCAAAAAAGGCTTGGGGGGAGGATTGTAAAGAAGGCCGCGCGGCCATCCCATAATTTTTCTAATCTCTTTGCGCCCCTGAATTTTAGAACACTCTTCGTTTTTGTCCAATGCCTTGGAGAAAGGTCCACGCCTCGCGTTGAAAGCGCGGAAAAAAGAAGGGCCGCGCCTTCGCGCAGCCCCCGTTGATTGCGATCCCCCAGGCGGGATCAGACCTTGAGCTGAGCCACCAGGCCGTTGAGCTCGTCCATCTTGGCGACCGAGCCGTTGATCTGGCTCTCGGTCTCCTCCACCTCGCTTGCAAAGGACTTGCAGGCCGCGGTGATGTTCTGCATGTTCGTGGAGATCTCGGAGGTGGCGGTGGTCTGCTCCTCGGCGGCGGTCGCTATCTGGGTGATCTGGCCGTGGACCTTCTCCACGCCGTCGATGATACCCTTGAGCAGGCCGTTTAAGGAGCTGGCCCTCTTGGCGAGCCCGGTCATGTTCTCCACGGACTGGCCCATGGACTCGTTGGCGCTCCTGGCGTCCTGCTGGATCTCGGCGACCATCTTGGTGATCTGCTGGGTCGAGGAGCCGGTGCGGGAGGCGAGCGCGCGCACCTCGTCGGCCACGACCGCGAAGCCCTTGCCGGCCTCGCCGGCGCGGGCGGCCTCGATTGCCGCGTTAAGGGCCAGCAGGTTGGTCTGGGAGGCGATGTCCTCGATGGTCTGGACGATGACGCCGATCTTCTCGGTCTGATCAACCAGGGTCTGGATGGAGGCGGAGTCGGCCTTGGTCTTCTCGACCTGGCTCTGGATCCCATCGATGGTGGCCTCGACTTCCTTGACGCCGGCGTTGGTGGTGTTGCGCGACTCGTCGGCGGCCTGGGCCGCAGCCTCGCAGTTGCGGGCGATGTCGGCGGTGGTGGAGACCATCTCGTCGGAGGCGGCTGCCACGGTCAGCGAAGTGCTCTGGGTCTTCTGCGCAGCCTCGCTGGTGCGCTCGGAGGACTCGCTGATCTTCTGCATGTTCTCAAGCACCTCGCCGCTGGTGTTGCGGATGGTGTTGACCATGCCCTGCCACTGCACGCGCATGTGCTCAAGCCCGCGCAGGATGTCGCCGAACTCGTCATTGCGCCTGGTGAGGATGGGCTTGGAGATGTCGCCCTGGCCCATGAGCCTGGTGTTCTCGTTCATGCGCAAGACCGCCATCTTGATGGACTTGGGCATCATGTAGCCGATGACCAGGCAGATTAGCAGCACGATGACCGAGATCACGATGGTCGCGATGAGCGGGGTCATGCTGACGATGGTCTTGACAGCTTCATCGACCACCTGGATCTGAAAGCCGTTGACGATGCAGAGGTTGTAGTTGGCCGTGATGTACATCGGGGCAAGCTCGTCGTTGAACACCTTCCTGGCCTCGTCGATCTTCCCGTCCTTCAGGGCCGGGAGCACCTGATTCTCGTAGACGTCCTTGTACTTGAGGGCCGCCTCCTTGATCGGGCCTATGACCTTCGGGTAGCGCGTCATCTGCATCTTGGCGGCGGCGTCCTCGAAGCCTGCAAGCTTGTTGGCTATCTGGTCAAGCTCGCCTGAGCTCACCTGGGTCTGGCCTAACACGAGCTGCTGGATCTGGGTGTGCAGGGCGTACACGTTGTCCAGCGTACTCCTCGTGCGCCCGTAGCGCTCCTCGAGCGTCAGCTGCGCGAATCCCGCGACCTTCTGGTTGTTGAAGAGGCTGTTGATCGATGTGCCCGCGAGGATCAAGGTCAGGACCACGATGATCACGTAGGAAATTATGAGCTTGCCGCTCACGCTGCTTCGCTTTGCCATGTCATTAACCCGCTTTGCGCCTGGGACGCCGCGGCTCCTTGCTACCCTTTGTTCTAGTCGTCTGAAATGACCTGCTGCCGTCCGGCATGCTGGATCATTTCTTTTCATAACGACAACGATTATCAGATTCTTTAATCAATCGTTTTATGCAAATGACGTTTTTTCCGACTCCGTTCTCAAAAAAATCCCTTTAGGATTATCAAATTGTGACGGACTTCTACATATTGTTCAGATGACTTTGTTCGAATCGTCGATTTTCATACATCTTCAAGAATCCATCTCATTGGAAATTATTAGCAACGTTAAAGCGGGTGTTTTGCCGCCAAAGGGCTAGAAGTTCCAATATGTTAGATGAAATTTGCGCTGTGCCACGGGCGCATTTGCGCCAAAAGGAGAGAAAAAGATGCGCCGGGACGATGCCCTTGCAAAAGCAGGATGGGGGTTGAAGCGGCGGGACGCTGAAGGCAATAAGTGGAAAGCAGGGCCGCCCCGGCCTTGGAAGGGCGCGGGGCGGCGGGGCGGGATCCCGAGGGGGCGCGAGCGCCCCTATGGATCCCTTGTCAGCCCTGGGGAGGCTGCTGGGACATCAGCGCGAAGGCCATGGCCACCATGATGAAGGCCAGGGCGATGATGATCTTCTTTCTGAGATCAAGGCGGCGCGTCCTCGAGCTCTTCTTTGCCACGTACTTCTCGTAGTACTTGATCTTGAAGTCCTCGGAGGGGAGCTTGGGGTGCTTCGAGGCGTCGATCGGGCACTCGAGGAACATGTTCTCGTCGTCCTTGACCGACGAGGTGTCCCACATCGAGAGGTCGTGGCTGTAGGACCTGGCGCGGTAGAAGGCGTAGGACATGTCCTTGACCTTCGAGGTGTCCCAGGACGAGAGGTCCTGGTCGAAGACGTCGCAGCGATAGAACATGCCCTTGATGTCCTCGAGCGAGGAGGTGTCCCACTTTGAGAGATCCTGGTTGAACTTGCGGCAGGAGGCGAACATCATGCTGGCGTTTTTGACCTTGGAGAAGTCCCACATCGAGATGTCCTTGTTGAAGTTCACGCAGCCGGCGAAGCAGCCCAGCATGTTCTCCACGTGCGAGGTGTCCCACTTCTCGATGCCCTCGAAATCGGTGCGCTTGTTCTCGGCGACCTTGCGGTCTGAGTAGGTGGCGAAGGCGTACGAGAGGTCCTTGAGCCCCGAGACGTCGATGTCCCCCAAGTCGCAGCCTGCGCTGCTGATGATGACCCTAAGCTCGAGCGTGTCCTTGGGGATGATGCGAAACGGCGTGTCGTCGCCAAGCCCCAGCGCCTTGCGCGCGAGCGTGCGCAGGTGGTTGTAGTTGACGACGCGGCGGCAGAGGATCGCCAGGAGCTCGGCCGAGGAGTTGTCGAAAACCTGGTAGCGGGGATCGCACTCAAATTTGGTGTCGGCGGTCTTGAGCTCAAGCCCGCCGTCCTTCTTTAGGAGCTTCAGGCGCACCACGCCCAGGCTGGTCTTCTCGCCCTTGCTTGGAAGCGAGGGGATCTTCGAGCGGGTCTTAGACGAGAGCCTTGAGAAGTCGTGGGCTGCGCTGATGGTCATCGCCACGCCGAGGCCGCCATCATCCCCCTTGAGCTCGTACTCCGTGTTGCGCTGCGGATCCATGAGGAACGCCCTCTGCAGCTCCAAAAAGAATTCCGACGCCTGCTTGCCCTTAAGGCCTGCCATTTTGCCCTCCTCCTAACTCTTCTCTAAATAGACTGTGTGACTATACCCGATGCCGCGGCGGCGGACGCTAGCTTTTCTCACAAACTTTGCAAGCAGGCGCCTTTGATATCAGAATATGCGGCGGAATTTGGACACAGGTGCGATGATGACGAAAGGATTGCGCAAAGCTCTCTCCCGCGGCGTTTGGCCGGCAGCAGCCTTCCTGCTGCTCTCGATGGCGGTTTTCTCTCTTTCAAGGCTGGGGCTGTGCCTGTGGAAGGGCGTGAGCCCGGCGCAGGACTTCGTGCCGGTGTTCGTGGCGGGATTGAGGTCCGACTTCTCGATCGCCTGCACGAGCTACGCCGCACCGCTGCTGCTGCTCTCGCTCATGCAGATTGCAGGCAGGGCCCCAGCCCCGCTGCGCCTTATCGTCCGCCTCATGCTCTGCCTTGCGCTCACCGCGCACGTGTTCATGGAGATAGCGACCCCGCCCTTCATCGCAGAGTACGGAGTGAGGCCCAACCGCCTCTTCATCGACTACCTCGTCTACCCCAAGGAGGTCTTCGCGACGCTGACGGGCGGCCACCTGGGCGCCGTCATCGCAACGATCGCGGCTTCCATAGCCTGCTTTGCCGCAGCCTGGAAGTGGCCGGGCTCGCTGCTTAGCGCCTCCTACGAGACCGGCGGAAGGGCGCGCGGTGCCCTGGCGCTCATCGCCGTCGCCGTGGTGGTGCCGCTTGGGATCCGCTCGACCCTGGGCCACCGCCCGCTCAACCCGTCGATGCTCTCGTTCTCAGGCGAGCCCCTGGTCGACAGCCTGCCGGTGAACTCGTCGTTCAACGTCTTCTACGCCGCCCGCCACTACGGCGACTACCAGCTCTCCGAGGGGCAGATCTACGCCTTTGACAGCGAGGATCACGTGAAGGAGACCGCCCTTGCGATGTCAGCGCGCAACGAGCCCTTCTCCGCCGATGCCAAGTGCCCGATCAACCAGTCCATAGAGCCTTCGGCCGCCCCGGGGCGCAAGCTCAACGTGGTCATCGTGCTCGAGGAGTCGATGGGCGCGGACTTCGTGCAAAGCCTAGGCGGGCTTCCGCTCACCCCCGAGCTTGAGAAGCTCAAGTCCGAGGGCTGGTGGTTCTCCAACATGATCGCGTCAGGCCACCGCAGCGTGCGCGGCATCGAGGCCGTGACCGCGGGATTCCCGCCAAGCCCGCTCTCCTCCCAGGTGCGCCTCGACCACGCCGCGCCGATCGCGACACTGATGGGGATCTACAATGACTTAGGCTACGACACCTCGTTCATCTACGGCGGCGAGAGCCACTTCGACAACATGCGCACCTACTTCATGTACAACGGCACGGAATCCGTGACCGAGCAGAAGGACTACCGCAACCCCTCCTTCACCGCCTCCTGGGGCGTGAGCGACGAGGATCTCTTCGCGCGCGCCGACGAGAACTTCCAAAAGCTGCACGATGAGGGAAAGAGCTTCATGTCGGTGATCTTCACCTCCTCCTTCCACGATCCATTCGACATCCCGCAGGGCAAGGTCGACATCGGCAGCATCAAGACCAGCGAGCCCCTGCGCCTTGCGGCGGTCAAGTACGCCGACTACGCGCTCGGCAAGTTCATCAGGAAGGCCAAGGAGAGCTCCTACTACAAGGACACCGTCTTCCTCATCATCGCCGACCACGAGAGCCGCGTCGAGTCGGACGGCCCGTTCCCGCTGCAGAAGTTCCTGATCCCGGCCCTGATCCTGGGCCCGGGCGTGCCGGTGTGGGAGGATCCGAGGCTGACTAGCCAGATAGACATGGCCCCCACCCTGCTCTCGCTCACCGGAGTTGCAGGCGACATGCCCTTTGCAGGCCAGGACATGACGCGCGAGGACACCGTCGAGCGCGCGCCCATCATCTTCCACGACACCTTCGGCTACCTGGTGCCGGGCAAGCTCGTCACGCTCGATCCAAACCGCACCTCGCACACCTTCGCGGTTGCAGGCGGCAACCGTTACGATACCGCGCCTGCTCCCGACGACAAGGAGCTTGTGGACTTCGCGATGGGCGTTGAGAACCTGGGGCCGATGATCTACGCCAAGCGCTGGAACGACGCCTCGTGCATCAAGGGACTAAGGCAGGAGGGGGTCCCGTCAAAATAGCAGGTCCAGCCTCGCCTTGGCCGGGCATTCCGGCCAAGGCTCCTCAAGCCGGTCCCCAGCGGGGCCGACTTTATCATTGCACTTGCGGCATTGATGGCTGCGCTCTCCCTAGATCGCAGCCATGGTTCATGAACTCTCGGCGCCCCTTGGCATTCTGCGGGGCGATGCTGCCAGCGCTGACGTCCGCTTTAAAGGCCTCGGAGCTAGGCTGATTGCAATTTGAGCCGGAGGCCGGTCGCTTCGAAAAACTGACGCATGAAGCGCCCTGTCCATTGAACTGCATTAAATGCCTGGGCGCAATGTGGCGTCATGCGGTGCCCACTGTCTAATAATATCTTGATAATTCAAACATCTTTGCTATAATATCGACATTAGCCGATGATA
>CACYPI010000001.1 GCA_902776275.1 uncultured Aeromonadales bacterium | reverse complement strand
CTACGCAGCTGAATATGAAAGCGCCCGCCGGGTGGCGGGCGCTTTGGGAAAAGCTTAAACTCAAAAAACGAAGTGTCTAAACTTTACGGGTCAGTCTACGGCGCCCCTTTCAAGACAGTGCAACAATCAAGGTCCGGAATGCGCGGGTGCATGAAGGAAAGGCTCGGGCGCGGCAAGGCGGCTGCACGCGCGATGCCGTTCCACTATTCTCCCGCAGATGCCGCGCCGTCCTTGAGGATCCTGCAGTCGGCCTCGCAGATCTTCCGGCAGAAGGCCATGCCGATGGCGATCACCTTCCTGATCCGGCGGGAGTTGATGAACCTCTCCGCGTATTTCCGATCCTCTATCTGCCTCAGCGCCGCCTTGACCGCATCATCGAGGGCGTCCTTGGTGCCGAAGAACTTGAGCTCGACCACCACCGCGATGTCGCCCTCGTAGCTGGTGAACGAGATGTCGGCGTACCCTTCGCCGGCGTCCGGCTGCTCATGCAGTTCGTCGATCTCCGCCCCGGACCTGGTTGAGAGCAGCGCGACCAGCATCGACTTGTAGTAGAACTCCGGCCGGCGGCCCATGGCGAGGGAGCGCATGCTGACGTAGGTCCTGAGCAGGCCCTGCAGGAGCTCCTTTGCCGCGGCGCAGTCGCCGCAGAGAAGCGCCCTGGCAACCCTCGCGTTGGCATCGTCCCTCCTCATGTCCTCGTCAAAGCCCGCCATGATGCTGTCGCAGAAGCATTTCCTGATCTCGGCGTTGGGGATCCTGACGAGGTACTTCGGGCCTGTTTCAAGCCTGACGATCCCATTCCCCTCCCCGTTTTCGCTTGATCCACCGCCCTGCCCGGCTCCCCTGATTTCCCTGACCGCCGTGACGTAGCCGGTGTGCAGCAGCAGCGACCACATGTCCCTTGCGCTGCGCCTGTCGAGGCGGTCATAGCTCATGCTGTCGTTGATTGCGACCTCGACCTCCTTTCCGTCTGAGAGATCCTGAAGCTTCTGGTTGTCCTCGCGACTCAGGGCGCTGACGTATTCCTTGATGGCCCTGGTGTTGGTGTTTTCAGATCCGGTCCAATAGTCGCCCGGCCATATCTTCCGCCTGTCGCCTTGATCAGCAAGCTTCCTTGCCTCCGCCACAAACTTGCCCACGTCCCAGGGGTTGTAGATCTCGTCCTCGCCGAAGCGGTAGCCGTCGTAGTGCTCCTTGACTGCAGCCTTGTATTCCAAGAGCCCGAAGGCGTCGAGGTAGGCGTCAGCCTCAGCCGGCGTGAAGCCGAAGAGCGATGAAAAGTCCCCGTCAGGCGACAGCACGGTGTTCGCAGTGAAGTTGTTCGCGCCCGTGAAGATCTGGTTCTTGGCCACCCTCAGGCAGCCGGTCATGACAGTCTTGAAGAACGGGTTGGTGCCATTGCCTTTTTTCAGAAAGCCGAAGAACTGAGCGTAAAGCTCAACCATCTCCTTGTGGTAATGGTTCTGCTGTGCCTTGACCAGCGGCACGTCGTACTCGTCCACGAGAACCGCGACCTTGCGTCCAAAGTGCCTGTAGAGCATGGTGGCAAGCGAGGAAATTGATGTCTTCAATGTGCTCAGATCCCCTTCGGCAAGCAAGGCCTGCTTGCTCCTGAGGATCGCCAGGATCTGCTTGTTCTCCGACGGCAGTTTCTGGCTGCCTGGCAGGAAATCGAAATCCTGCGCAAGCTCCGACACGGACTGCGCGAACATGCCTATCGCCTCGCGGTAGTTGTTGCCGCTGACGTTCTTGAGCGTGATTGAGATCACCGGAAACTGGCCCATGAACTTGTTGCAGAGATCGCGATCGTCCATGACATCCAGCCCCTTGAAGAGCCGCTGCTGCCTGAGCGAGCCTCCCGGCGACTTGGGGTCGATCCTCAGAAACTCCTCCAGCATGCTCATTGTCAGGGTCTTGCCGAAGCGGCGCGGCCTCGTGAAGAGCGCCACATCGTCGGTCTGGGTCAGCAGCGGCCTGAGGAACCTGGTCTTGTCGACGTAGTAGCCGTCAGCCTCGATGAGGGCGCCGAAGTCCTCGGTGCCGGCCTTGGCCTGCTTGTTTTGCCGCATGGGATCCTCCTGCTGTCTGGCTTTGGCGCGATCTTGATGCGCCAAAGCGCCGCCTGCCATCAGATGATCTCACCTTATCAGAAATATAATATTTTCCAATTGGTTAAATCGCAGCAGATGCTTGGTCTCAAGATGCCGCGAACATGTTAATCGGGCTGGTTCACATGGCTGTCCCAGGAATCTGCACAAAGGCCGATCCCAAGACCCTGGTGCGGGCGCGCCAGCGAGGAGGCATGAGCGCAGGATGACGACTCCATGGGCGCTCTTGCAAAGCCTTGATCATTTTTCCTCCCTGCAAGGTTCCTGAAAGGTTCGGGGTTTTTACTAGAAAGCGAGGGCAGGGAATGCTGCCCAAGTTGCAAAACCAAAGGAGACAATCATGAAACATTCAGTTGCAATCGCCGCCATCTGCGCCGCCATGGCCCTCTTTTCGAGCCAGGCCCTTGCTGACGACCATGAGCACGACCGCGACCGCTGCACGCTCAACGGCGGCTTCACCGGCGAGGTTGCCGTGACCAGCATCAAGGACGCCCTGGCGCTCAAGGACGACGACAAGGTCGTGGTCGAGGCGAAGATCGTCAAGCAGACCGGCAAGAAGACCTACATCATCTCCGACGAGAGCGGCCAGGCTGAAGCCGAGATCAGCCGCAAGGACTTCTGCGGCCAGACCGTCGGGCCAGATGACACCGTGAGGATCTTCGGAGAAATCGATCGGGAGTTCGGCAAAAGCTTCATCGATGCCGACTATCTTGTTATGCTCAACAAGAAGTGATGCTGGCAATTTGGAGGTGCGATGAGGATCCTGCTTTGCGAGGACGATTCGCTCATCGGATCCGGGATCAAGACCTGGCTCAAGCCAAGGGGCTTTGAGACCGACTGGGTGAAGGACGGCGCACAGGCGTACGCGGCGCTTCCCTGCGCCCCCTACGACGCGGTGATCCTCGACCTCGGGCTGCCGTCGCTTGACGGGCTCGAGGTCTTAAGGCGCTGGCGCCGCGACGGCCGCACGGAGCCGGTGCTGATCCTCACCGCCCGCGACGAGCTGTCAGAGCGGGTGCGCGGGCTCAACACCGGCGCCGACGACTACCTCGTCAAGCCCTTCGAGCCCGAGGAGCTCGAGGCGAGGCTGCGTGCGCTCTCGCGCCGCAGCTCCGGGCGCCCAAGCCCGGTGATCCGATGCGGCGGCGTCATCCTCGATCAGGGATCGCGCATGGTCCAGTCCGGTGGCCAGGCCGTGCCCATGACCGCCCGCGAGTTCAGGCTCTGCGAGATCCTGATGTCGGGGGCCGGCCGCACCATTCCCAAGAACCTAATCGAGGAGAAGATGGGGGATCTCGACGAGGACGCCTCGCCAAACAGCATCGAGGTCCTGATCCACCGCCTGAGGCGCAAGCTCGGGCAGGGCTTCATCAAGACCGTCCGCGGCATCGGCTACACCGTGCCGAAGGATCAGGGCGCGTGAAGCCATGAAACTTCGATCCGCCGCCCTTGCAGTCTCATCCTCAATCCGCGCCTTGGCAAGGCGCTGCCTTGGGAGCCTCAAGGCAAGGCTCTTGCTCTTCTGCCTGGCGCTGGCGCTGCTGCTCTCGCTTGCGGCCGTCGCCGCCGCCGCGCTCCACCTGCACCACGAGACCTCCAAGTACTTCGACACGGTCCAGCTCGCCTTTGCACGGCAGCTTGCCGCATGGGATCCCGGCGAGGCCGGCGCGGCCTTCCACCAGAAGCTTCCCGATCTCAAAAAGTACCGCAGCCACGGACACTACGACGGTGACGCGCTCTCGTTTGCCGTGTTCTCAAGGGACGGCACGCTCCTGCTCTCTGACGGACGCAAGGGCAGGAGGATCGTCTTTGATGACAAGGGCAGTGGCTTTCGCGACGCCAGGCTGCGCGACGACGACGACAAGTGGCGGGTGCTCTGGATTGATTCCGGCGACGGCGCCCGCCGCATCGCGGTGGCCCAGGAGATCGAGTTCCGATCGGACCTGATCTTCGGGATCCTGCAAAGCCAGCTCCTGATCCTCGCCGCCTTCGCCCTGGCGCTCTGCGCCGGCCTCTTCATCGTGATCTCAAGGGCCATGCGGCCGCTCGGAGCTCTCAAGTCCGAGCTATCCTCAAGGCGCCCGGGCGATGAGAGGCCGCTTGAGGCCCGCGGCTTGCCCTCTGAAATCCTCCCGCTTGCCGACGAGCTCAACTCCTTTTTCAAAAAGAGCGGTGCGATGATGCGCCGCGAGCGCTCCTTCGTCTCGGACGCCGCCCACGAGCTGCGGACCCCGCTTGCAGGACTGGTGCTCCAGTCGCGCATCGCTGCGGATCCCTCATGCGCCGAAAGCGACCGCAGGGATGCTCTTGAGGCAATCGTCACGGGGGCCAGGCGCTGCTCGAACCTGGTGCGCCAGCTGCTCACCCTCTCGAGGCTCGATGATCTCGACAGCCGCGTACGCTCAAGCGACGCGATCCACGGGATGTCCCGCGGGAGCGCCCGCTTCAAGGATCTCGTGCAAAGGGCGCTGCTGGAATCAGCTGACGCCATCGAAAAAAAACATCTGAAAGTCGAGTCCTCCTTCAAGGACGGTGGGCTCGTCATCGACGACGGCTACCCCGAGATGGCCTTCGTGCTGGCGCGCAACCTCGTCGAGAACGCCTGCCGCTACAGCCTGCCTGGAGGTTTTGTCAGGATCTCCTCGGATCCTAGCAGCCTCATGGTGGAGAACGCCTGCCGCCGCTACGGCAAGTCAGACCGCGCGCGCCTTGGCGAGCGCTTCTTCAGGCCTGCCGGGCAGCAGGAGGAAGGCAGCGGGCTTGGGCTTTCGATAGCCCGCGCGGCCGCCGCCATCCACTGCATGAACTTTGAGATCGCACTAGAGGACGGCCCCGGTCCCGACGAGGCCACCTTCACCGCAAGCGCAAGGCTGCGCTCCTGAAACGCGCGATGGCGACGGCCCATCGCCCCTTCACCCTCAATTCTTCACCATTGATGCGTTTTTGACGCCGGCATGACCCTGCAATGACGACGCCCCCCTTACGATGCGAGACGGACAATCTTCACGGCACCTTCAAATGACGCAACTTGCCACAACTTCATACCATCGCATGAAGATCGCCGCAGCCTTGTGCGCGATCACAACGCTGTTCCTGGCCTGCGTGCCGCTCCACGGCATCGACGACCTGCTCTTGGCCCCGTTCTTCGACGGCAAGGCCTTCCCGCTTCACGGCAGCGCTGCAGTCGAGTTCCTGCACTCCTATGCCGGCAAGATCCCGCCTGTGCTCGCAGGTCTCTGGTTCATCCGCGTGGCTGCGCGCCCTTCCGGGATCAAGCCTGAAAACGGGATCTCCCCCCCGCAGGGCCGCGCTCGCCGCCCTATGCGCAATGCTTGTCTCAATAGTGCTCGTATCCGTGCTCAAGAAGCTCACCGGCATGGACTGCCCATGGGATCTTGCCATTTACGGAGGCAGCGCCGAGCACTCAACCCCGCTTTACGAGATGCTCCACGGCAACTTCAGCGGCCACTGCTGGCCAAGCGGCTACAGCGGCGGGATCTTCAGCGCCTACGCCTGGTGCCTCTACCTCGTCCTCCGCGGCAGGAAGGCCCGGGCCGTCAAATGCGCCTTCGCCCTCATCACGGTGCTGGGGCTTTTGGGCGGCGTGCTCCAGATGGCCCGCGGCGCGCACTTCCCAACCCACGTCATAGCCTCGATGACCCTCGACTACGCGCTGTGCTTCGCCCTGATGTCGCCGCTTCTAAGGCGCGCCGCGGCCAATTGCCCAACGCAGGACAACCAAGATGGAAATGATCATGAGTGACGCATCGACTGCCTCCAAGGAGGCGGCCCCCTCTCCTGAGACCCCATCGCCTGCGAAGGCGCGCCTTAGGAAGGCCTGCCTGGCCTTCATCGCCGGAACCCATGAATCCCGCCGCCCCGGGGCGCTGCACTTCCTGTGGTGGGCATTCCTCATAAGCCTCTGGTGGTGCACCGCGGCCTCGCTGCCCTTCTGGAACATGTCGCTCAGCCCTCTCTCAGGCAGCCTGCCCGACATGCTGCGCTTCGGCCTTGCCACCCTCGGGTGCCTGGTGTTCGCGCACATGTTCCTGATCCTGCTCTATTCAGAGCTGCTGCCGCTCCCAGCTGCAGGAGCGGCCACCGCGATCCTCGGGATCATCGCGGCCGTGGCCTTCGCTTTCTCCTACCGCTACAACGCGGCGATGACGCCCGAGATGATCCAGAACGCCCTGGAGACCGACAAGCGCGAGGCCAGGGACCTGATGACCCCGCAGCTCCTAGTGTGCTTCCTTGCGATCCTGCTGCCACAGATCCCGCTCTTTTTCAGGATGATCAAGGCCCGCATGCGTCTTAGGATCCGCGCGCGCATGGCGCTATTGGGGATCTGCTGCGCCTTCCTCTCGGCAGCCTCGCTCTTCACGGACTTCTCTGGCATCGCCATCTACATGCGCGAGCACCACGACGCCCGCTACTTCATCGCCCCCTCGGATGCCGCAGCCTCCGCGGTGAGGGCGCTCACGACCGACGCCCAGTCCGGGACAGTCGAGCGCGTGCCGCTGGACAAGTCGCCGCTGCTCGCCTCATCGCGCAAGCAGGGCAGGCCGGTGGTGATCGTGACGGTCGTGGGCGAGACCGCCCGCGCCAAGAACTGGGGCCTTTCGGGCTACACCCGCGACACGACCCCGGAGCTCAAGGCCCGCAATGTCATCAACTTCACGGACGTGACATCCTGCGGCACCTCGACTGCCGAGTCGGTGCCCTGCATCTTCAGCGCGCAGCCGCGCTCTGGCTACGACAAGAAGAAGGCCCGCGCGATGGAGCAGCTGCCCTCGCTCATCTCGCGTGCCGGGGTGAAGTCAATCTGGATAGACAACCAGGCCGGGAGCAAGGACGCCGCCGCGGGGATCGAGGAGAAGCCCCTCGCCCAAATCCTGCCTGGGAAGGTATCCTCGGCCGTCTGCCCCGGAGGAGTCTGCCCTGACGGGGCGCTTGCGCGCGCTGTCAAGGCCCAGCTTGACGCGGCCAAGGGCCCCACCGCCATCTACCTGCACATGATGGGAAGCCACGGCCCGGCCTATGCCGACCGCTACCCGCCCTCGTTCCAGCACTGGGGCCCGGTGTGCCGCCAGAGCGATCTCAGGCAATGCCAGCTCTCGGAGCTGCGCAACGCCTACGACAACACCATCTACTACACCGACAGCGTGCTCGCCTCCGTGATCGACGCCCTGAAGGAGCGCAGCGATCTTGACACCGCGCTAGTCTACTTCTCAGACCACGGCGAGTCGCTGGGCGACGACGGCTTCTTCCTGCACGGGGCGCCATACGCCATCGCCCCGGAGGTGCAGAAGAAGGTGCCGATGATCATATGGTTCTCCGAGGGCTTCCAAAAGCGCGCCGGAGTCGACCTCAAGTGCGTGCTCAGGAAGGCCGCATCCCCCGCATCGCACGACAACATCTACCACACCCTGCTCGACTTGAACGGCGTCTCGTCCTCAACCTACGATCCGTCGCTCGACCTCATGAGGGGATGCGAGAAGTCTTCCGGAAGCTGAGTCGCTGACGCAGCTGCCTGCTGCAAACAAAGCCGCCGCGCCCGGAAGCACAGCGGCTTTTCCTTGCCTTGAGGAGGCGCAGTCCCGATGCAGGCGTCTTGGAAAGCCCGGGCTTCCGACGCCTCGTGCGGAGGCAGACTGGCCTCCTTTGATGTTCTGCCCTGTACTGCCTTGGAAATTCCGTATGGCATGGATTCTGCTTTCTAAGGCTGGCTCCTTGTAAATTAGGCGAGCAGCTCACAAAAGTTCATTCAAAAATTGTGAAATGAACTGTATTTTTTTGACTTTTATCCATGTAAATTTGTACAAAACAACACAGGCTGGAACAAGGCCAGGCAAACCAAAGGCCGCCGCATCCGGCCATCACCACAACGGAGCCCCAAATATGCCCAACTCAACTAGCATCGACCAACTCGCAGCAAAGGAACTTCGGGACCGCGGTGTGGACAAGTCCACCGGCACATTCAAAAACCACTCGGTGAGGATCGGGAACAGCAGCGCAGTGCGCATCGACAAGATGAAGTCCGACCGCATCCCCTTCCAGGGCTTCAGGACCGCCACGAGGATCGCAAGCGGGACCGAGGGGCTCAGAAAAAGCGCGGCCAGGGCACTCTCCATCATGGCCAGGCCGGGAAAACTCAGCGCAGGCAAGCTCCTAGGCGCCATCAAGGCTACGCAAGAGTACGCTTCGAGGCTTGCAAGACTCGGCTCGCAGGTCCGCTCCGGCACCTTGGAGCTATACGCCCCGCTCGTTGAAAGCCTCTCCAACGACGAGCTGTCGAAGGTCTTCCAGATGTTCCAGACCCCTGAGGCCGACCTGCTCATGACCGCGCTTGCCTACGAGGGCAGGAGCAACTCGGAGGCCTCCGATGCCAGGCGCTGCTCCGAAGTCCTGTTCGACATGCAGGCGCTGGTGATCAAGGAGCTCGGCAACCGCACCTCGCGCGACACGATCGAGCGCGAGATCCAAAAGGATCCGTCAAAAGCCAGGGAGCTGCAGGCAATGGCCCCCAGGAGCCTCTCCGAGCAGTACGCCCCGCAGGAGCAGCGCCCCGAGGCGGTGGAGCACAAGGGCGATCTTGGAACCAGCGCAATGGCCGCCCTGGCCGAGATCTCGGCGCATGGAGCCACGAAGCGCGAGAACGAGGCAGGCGAGGCCCTGGAGGCGATGCGGAGGCGCAATTATAAAACATTGTCTCCAAAGGAGCTTGGCAACATGCTGCGCTCCTCGGAGATAACCATCAACATGGGCGGCATCTCGGCGCTCTCTGGCAACAGCTTCCTTGTGAACAAGGACTCCCCCATGCTCAACATCTTCCACCTCAACGAGCAGGGGATTAAGGTAAAGGGCGAGGGCTACCTCAGGGAGCGCGACAGCGTCGAGAAGCTGATCTTCCCGGAGTTCGATGGCCAGGCGCCCAAGGGCGACGAGCGCCCGATCTACGGCGCGCTCAATACCGGCAGGTTCCAGACCGGCGCCGCGAGATCCTATGGCAGGCAGATGGTGGTGGTGCTCAAGCCCGAGGTGATGCGGCGCGCCACCTTCAGCATCGACGATTCGTTCTATGCCCCGTTGGCGAAGGTCACGCCGAAGAAGATAGAAACCTTCTACAGTCTGCTTGACGGAACTTGCAGCCCGGAGCTTGCGAGGGAGCTGCGCGATCCCGCATCAAAGCGCGGCGCCTTACTCAAGAAGTATCTTGAGAATGCGTCAAGGATGGAATCCATGCCGATCTCCACCTTCACCAAGATGCCAAGCTTCTTGCCGGAAGAGGAGGAGGAAAGCGTCCAGGGGCTCATGGTCTCCGTCTTCGGCGACAAGGAGGGAACCCGCAACCGCATGGCCTCCTACGACAGCCTCGAGAACCTGTTCTCCGGCCTTGACGACGTAAACGGCGCCATGATGGCCAAGGCGGCCGAGTGCTTCAAGGAGAACGGCGGAGGCCGCTTCTGCCTGTCCGGCAACTACATCGAAGCCCAGGTGCACGGTCCCATCATCCCAAGCCGCGACATCGCCGAGGTGAGGATCAACCTCTCCGAGTTCGAAACCGATGCCGACCGCCAGACGGCGAAGGAGAGGGCGCTAGCCTTCGGCAAGGCGACCGGCGCCAAGATCACCTTCATCAAGGACGGCACATCGGAAATCGATGATTTGAAGGGATCAGAGTTCTACGATGAAGGCCTTGAGATTTCAAGCGGCCACCTTGATCCAAAGGACATCGAGCGCTTAGTCAATGATAAGCTCGAAAATCCGGGCGCCGCCTTGAAGGAATTGCTCGGCCAATCCACTATGTCCAATGAACTCCGCCGCAGGCTCGCAGGCAACGGGGACGTCCTGATGGGCAATGCGCTCAGACGCGCCCTTGGCAAGTTCGCCGAAGCGGTGAGGAACACCAAGCCACAGCCGGGAGAGGACACTCATTCCGTCCTTTTCGTCGACCGGATGTTCAAGGAGGCGGTCATGCCGATGCTCGAGCTCAAGGCATCGCTGCTTGAAGAACTCGACAAGCTCGACTTTGAGACCGAGGACCAGAAGGCCGCATTCGAGACCTGGGTGAGGAGCGCGGGCAAGCTGCGGTCGCCGGAGGAACTCAGAACCATCCACGACTGCGCCAAGGATTTTGTTCCAGTGCTCAAGGCAATCGCGCAGAACCCGGGCATGGCGCCTGACAAGATCCTGCAAACGCTTTACAGCGCCACGCCCGGCATGAAGGAAAAGCTCAATGCACTCTTCGCATCGATCATTGCGTCCGGCAAGGAAAATGACTTTGGCCCGGACGACAAGAACAACGAGGTCGAGCGCGTGATATCGATGGCCTTGTCGCTCGCTGCAAAAGGCAATCCGCCCATGGACGAGGCCGCGCAGAAAGCGCTTTGCGACGCCTTGAACTCCAATGCCATGAACTCTGAGTACTCGATGATCTCGAACCTGATCTCGAACTTCGACATGGATCTCAAGAATAAGAATATTGGCGGCGGCCACCAGGCATTCAATGACTTCAATGTCCTAAACGACATTGCCAACACGTTCCTAATCGCGCGCCAAACCATCGCCTACAACCTCGGCAGCGTTCCCCCGGAGCCAAACCAGCTACTCGACCCGAGCTTCCTAAGTCCAGCCACGCGCGGCCTGATCGACATGCTCTCGCCCACGGCCGGCAGGATCATGGAGCGCTACCCCGCCCGCGCCGCCTTCCCGGCGCCCGCAAGCCCCCAGGCCATGCCCGCGAACGACGCCCAGAGACGGCAGTTCCTAGTCTCGATCCTCGACGACTACGTGCCCCACGAGCGGACTTTTGAAAGGGGCACCTCCACCCACGGGCGCGGGCACATCGCCAGGGCCTACATCTTCGCCAAGGCCATGTCGTCCATGCTCGAGGAGAACGGGGTCAAGGTCGACCTCAACGCCGTGCTCTGCGGGATCGCCGGCCACGACGTCGGCCGCGAGGAAGGCGGCGATGACCGCTGGGAGCAGCAGAGCGCCCAGAAGACCGTGGAGGCGATGCGCAATAAGTTCCCAGGCGCCATGGGCGAGCAATACGAGAACGCCTTCAAGGCCGCTATAATCACCGGAGGCCCTGTGCAGACCACGGAGGCCATGCTGCTGCATGCGGCAGACTCGCTCGACTATGGGCGCGTCGGCACATTCGACCTCTCGCGCTTTGGCTTCCTGAACGTTCCCGATGGGGACGATCCTTCGGTGAGCGCCCAGAAGATCCGCAACGAGCTCAAGCGCGAAGCGGATCTGCTCGAGAGGATCACCAACCCGCTGTGCCAGTACCGCAACCTCCTCAACCATATTTCCGAGGAGATGATGGATGCGCCCGACCCCGAACTCGAGAGCCTGCGGAAAGATCGTGCCGACATACTCGACGGCATCGCCAAGGCCTTCGAGGAAGAGTCGAAGCTGAGCTCCGAGCAGCTCATGACCGATTTCGAGAACGTGCTGCGCGACAATCAGAACATGTTCCCGCTGCTCTCGCGCTACTACTTCGGCAACGCACAATAAGGCTCAAGCGCGCGCCGTGGGATCATGGCGCCGCTTTTCGGATTCACATCGCAATAAGGAGGAGGCGCGCGCTGCCGCAAAGGCACAGGCCGTCTTGTCACATGCAATTCACACAGGCAATTTCACAGTTTGGCCAGAAGATAGGCCTGGGCGAGCTCAGGCTCGATGAGCAGAACTCCTGCAGCCTGCTCTTTGACGAGAGCATCGAGGTGCTCTTCACGGCAGACGACGAGGACAAGAGCGTCCTCTTGAGCTGCAGCCTGGGCAAGGCGTCGGAGCTTGCAGCCGATCTTGCAAGCGCGCGCGCCCTGCTCGAGGAATCGCTGCTGGGCGCCCAGACCGGGGGCGCGGCGTTCTCCATAAGCTCGGATGACGACAGCCTCGTGCTGTGGAAGCGCCATGACGACAGCTTCATCGACGAGCTGGATCTTGAAAAGAAGGTGAACGCATTCCTGGAGGAGTGCATAGCCTGGAAGGAGAAGGCGGCCCACTTGGAGGACGATGCCGGATCGACGCAAGTAAACGACAGCCTCGCAGGCCTTGGCGGCGCGCTAATGATCTAGGACGCGGCGGCAACCCTGCCATGGGCATGGCTGCCACCGCTTGCAGGGCCAGGCCCCTTCGCGATCCGGCGCAGGCTCTGGAGGCATTCTCATGATGCCTCCTAGGGCTTGTCAGTCCCCATCGCCATTGCTGCCGAGGCCTACGCTGAAGGTCGAGCCTTTTCCAAGCTCGCTTTGGACGCCGATCTCCCAGCCGCGGTCATCGCAGATGCGCTTTACAAGCGACAGCCCGACGCCGTGGCCCGTGCTCTTGCGTCCGCGGTAGAAGCATTCGAAGATCCTCCCCTGATCCTCGGGGGCGATGCCCTGCCCGGTGTCGGAGACCGCAAAGCCACCTTCCCTGAGGCTGATGGTTACGCCGCCCTTTTTGGTGTTGCGCACGGCGTTGGAAACCAGGTTGTCCATGATCGTGAATACGAGCGAAAGCGGGTAAGCGGCGCTGCCGCCATCGCCCTCGGACTTGAGGTAGAGCGAGCGCCCCCTGGCCCCGGCCTCCTCGGCCTTGATGACCATCGAGGCAGCATCCCCGAGCGTGACCTGCTGATCGTCGGCGCTGCCCCTACCGCCGTCGCGCGCAAGCGAGAGCAGCACGCGGGTCAGCGTGAGGATGGTTCTGCAGGCGTTCTCGATGGCCTGCACCTTCGAGCGCTGCATCTCGTCGAGTTCCGTCTCCTCCAGAAGCTCGCAGCTTGAGGTGATCACCGCCAGGCGGGTGCGCAGCTCGTGGGAGAGATCCGAGGAGAAGAAGCGCTCCTTCTCAAGAAGCTTGTAGACGTGGCGGCAGGCACGGTCGCAGGTGAGCGCCAGATAGCCTATCTCGTCATCGGGAACCTTGGCCGAGAGCCTCGGCCCTCCGCCATCGCGTATGGACTTGGAGATCTCCTGCGCCGCAAGGCGGGCTGGCCTCAGCGCCGCCGTGACCCTCCAGGCGACGAGGGCGAGAGCGATCGCAAAGAGCAGCACCGCAATCCCGATGATCGTGATGACGAAGCCGCGCTCCATCTCCTCGAACTGGGTCTGGTCGCTCTCTATGACGTAGCGCATGCCGTCGTAGCGGTTTATCACGTAGACGAACGAAGAGTGATCCTCGCCCTCGTACTCGGCAAAGCCAGCCCTGAAGCCGCGGTAGCGCGCGGGGATCCCGGCCTTGCCCTCGGGGAAGCGCGGATCGTTGGTGTAGAACTTCTGATCGGGGTTGGGGAAGGCGGTCGGAGCGCCATCAGCCCTGGGGCCTTCAGAAATGACAGCCTCGAGGCTGTAGTAGAGGTCTGGCGGGATCAGGTGGCGCTCGACCACCGGGATCTCGTAGGCCATCACCGCCACGCAGGCTGCGAGCACCGCGCCCAAGATGAGCCCGATGCTAGCAAGCAGGCTCGCGCGCGTCCCGATGAGGCGCTTTGACTTGCAGAACATGATCAAGGCTCCTTGGGGTTGAACGACCAGCCAAACCCAGGCTTGGTCTCGATGAGCTTTCTGCCAAAGGGCTTGTCGAGCACGTTGCGCAACCCCCACACCGCAGTCCTCAGGCTGTCGGAGTCCGGGGTTTCATCGCCCCAGATCTCGCGCTCGAGCGTGGCGCGCGAGACCACGGCGGGCGCGGCTTTCATCAGGGCCTTTAGGATCTTGAACTGGGTTGGGGTCAGGCGGATCTCGCGCCCCTCGCGCACTGCGGTGCCCGAGGCGATGTCGAGCGTCACCGGGCCGGCCTTGAGCTCGCCGGTGACGCTGCCCCCGGCGCGGCGCAGCAGCGCCTGGATCCTGGCGGCCAGCTCGCGCAGCGAGAACGGCTTTACGAGGTAGTCGTCAGCGCCGCTCTCAAGCCCCCTCACCTTGTCGTCCACCTCATCGCGGGCGGTGAGCATCAGCACGGCGGTGTCCACCCCGCGCTCGCGCAGCCTCCCGCACACCTCGAAGCCGTCGAGATCCGGAAGCCCCACGTCGAGCACGCAGAGGCTGAAGGCCCCGTCGGAGAGCGCGGCCAGCGCGGTCATGCCGTCGCTGGCGCTTTCGCACTCGTAGCCCTTGAGCGTGAGGAACTCCGAGACGTTCTGCCTCAGCGCGTCCTCGTCGTCGACTATCAGGATCCTTGCAGCCATAGCCCACCTCCATGTGGATGCGTCAATTCTAGGTTTTCGGCGTCAAAAATGCGTTTGCAACCGTCCAGGCCGGCCCCAATGCTGAGACAAAGTATCAGTAGAGAAGCATGCGCAAATTAAATTGCATACAATTAAATCACATCAAATCCATTTCAAAGGAGTTCAAGGAAAATGGCTTCAGTCTACGATTTCACCGTCAAGACCCTGCAGGGCAGGGAAGTTTCCCTCGGAGACTACAAGGGCAAGGTGCTGCTCATCGTCAACACCGCCTCCAAGTGCGGCTTCACCCCGCAGTACGAGGGCCTCGAGGCGCTTTACAAGAAGTACAAGGACCGCGGCTTTGAGATCCTGGGCTTCCCCTCAAACCAGTTTGCAGGCCAGGAGCCCGGCAGCGCCGGCGAGATCTCGCAGTTCTGCAAGATAAACTACGGCGTCACCTTCCAGCTCTTCGAGAAGAACGACGTGCGCGGGGAGAACGCCCAGCCCCTTTACAAGTACCTGACCTCGGCGCTCGGCTTCAAGGGCTTCGACCTCTCCGATCCGTCCGCCAAGTTCCTCTCCGACTACATCACCAAGAACTGCCCGGACTTCCTCGAGGGCGACTCGATCAAGTGGAACTTCACCAAGTTCCTAATCGATCGCGAGGGCAGGCCGGTTGAGCGCTTCGAGTCGCCGATCACCCCCGAGAAGATCGCCCCTGAGATCGAAAAGCTGCTCTGAGGCCAAGGTAGGGAGCGCAAGGCAATGAGGCCCGAGGAAAGGCTGCTGCTGTCAAACCAGCTGTGCTTCCCCATCTACAGGTGCGCGCGCAGGATCATCAGGGCCTACGCGCCGCTCCTTAGGGATCTGGGGCTCACCTACACCCAGTACATCGTGATGATGGTGATGTGGGAGCGCCATGAGATTGAGGAGAAGGAGCTTTGCTCGCTGCTCGACCTCGACTCGGGCACGCTGAGCCCGCTCATAAGGAAGCTCGAGTCGCGCAAGCTCCTCTCAAAGCACCGCCTCGACTCGGACGGCCGCGTGCTGGTCCTCGAGACCACGGACGAAGGCATGGCGCTGCGCAAGCAGGCGTTGTCAGTGCCAGTCGGCATGGCCTGCGCGATGAAGCTTGAGAGCATGGACGAGGCGCTCGACCTCAAAAGAAGGGTCGACAAGCTCTCAAAGGCGCTCTCGGAGAGCATGGGCTGAGCCCAGCTCTGCACTTGCAAGCAGGGGCTGCGATCGCAGCCCCTGTTTCGTCTTCAAATCCTTCGAGATCACTTCTGCCCGGCACGCGCGCGCCTCATGGCAAGGCGCCTTGCGATCGCCCCGCGCAGGTTTATCGGCACCGCGCACACCAGCGCGAAAATCACCGGCACCAAATAGAGCCCCGGGAGCACCCAGAGCTTGCCTGCGTTGATGAGGTTGCGGAAGGAGAGCAGGAGCATGTAGTAGGCAACGTAGAGCAAGAGCGCCTGCCACAGGCGGGAGAACCTGCCCTGGCGCGGGTTGACCATGGCAAGCGGCACGGCGACCATGGCCAGCACGAAGACCGCGATGGCCGGGGCGACGCGCCATTGCAGCTCGAGCGAGAGCCTGCGGTCACCGGTGCCGATGAGGCTTGCCGTAGGCATCTCCTGGATGTCGCCAGGATCGGCCGAGGCGCTCTCGCGCTGCCCTGCCGGGATCACCATGGTGCCGAAGCTTGCGGTGCGGTAGCGTCCCTGCTGCGGCAGCGGGCCCTCATAGCGGTTGCCGTTCTCGAGGTTGAGCCACTGGAAGCCGTCGGAGTCGAAGGTGACATGGCCGTGGCTTGCGGTGGTGAAGGCGTTGCGGCCCTGCGAGAAGGTGTCGGTCATGACGTAGATGTTGCCAAGATGGCGCTTGCTGCCGCCGCCCCCTGAGACATTCTCCACGAAGATCACGTGCTCGTTGCCGCCTGAGGCGAAGGTGACGAAGCGCCCGCTGTCGATGGGCAGATACTGCGGGTTGCTCTGGGCCTCGCGGGTCAGCTCCTGCTGCGCGGCGGCGGACTCGGGCATGAACCACAGCCCGTTGGCCGCGCACAGCGCCGAGGTCAGGGCCGCCAGCGCCATCGCGATGCCCATGATCCCGAAGGACGAGTAGCCCACCGAGCGCATCACCACCATCTCGGAATCCGAGGAGATGCGCCCCACCGCGATGAGCACCGCCACGAACAGCGAAAGCGGTAGCATCAGGTAGGCGATGGACGGGATGGAATAGAGCACCAGGCGGTTGATGATCTCCATCTGGACCTCGCCACTGGCCGCGCGCGAGATGTAGCGCACGTAGCTCTGGCAGATGAAGACGAGGAAGAGCACGACCAGCGTGACCACCTGCGCCTTCAGGATCTCTCTGAATATGTAGCGGTTGAGTATCATCTCGGCGTGTTTTCCTTAAGGGCGTCAATCCAGGCGCGCACGAGCGCTGCGGGCGCGCGCGGCGGCAGAAGCGGCGGCGCCCCGTCCATGCCGCGCAGCGCCTCCATGGCGCGCATCAGGTGCGATGCCCCAAGCTGCGCGGCCTTGTCGCAGGGCAGTAGCGAGAGCAGCGGAAGCTGCTCTGCCGCGACGCCGGCCTTGTATTTTAAATCCTCGAGCACGAACTGACGGAGCGTGCGCACCATGAGGGAAGGCGGCAGCGCGAGCAGCGCGTCGACCGCAGCCTCGGTGCGCCCCTGTCCTGAAAGCGCTGCCCCGAAGGCCTTAAGCGCGTCCATGACCGCGCTTACGGGCGAGGGCGCGTCCTCAGGCGCCCTCATGAGCGAGATCGCCCCGTAGGGCGCCCCAGAGGCAAGGCTGAGCGCCAATCCCGCCACAGCGCCATCGCACCCCGGCACCGCCTTCATGATGAAGTCCGCGGCCTCCTTGCGCGGAGGAACCGGGACTGGGATCTTGAAGGCGCGCGAGAGGATGGTCGGCAGCATCATGTCGAGGCTCGAGGCCACCATGATGATGAGCGTGCCCGCAGGCGGCTCCTCGAAGGTCTTGAGCACGGCGCTTGCCGCGTCGTTGCGCATGAGTCCCGCCTCCGGGATCACGGCGCACTTGCGCCCGCCCAGCGCCGGGGACTCGCTTAGGAAATGGCACATCTCCCGCAGCGCGCCGATGCGCACGAAGCGCTGCGTGCCCTCGGCCGCCTCCTCGTCAAAGGGCTCGTGGGTGAGATCCTGCCCGTCCTTGGAGCCCTGCGCGTCGGTGGCCCTGATCCTGAGGTAGTCGGGGTGGGTTCCCGCGTCCATCAGCGCGCAGGAGCGGCACTCAAGGCAGGGCCTCCCGCCCCTCTGGCCGAGGCACAAGGCGGCCTTGGCCGCCTCGAAAGCCAGATCATCGCCTCCCATCCCCGGCGGGCAGGAGAAGATCACCGAGCCCGGGAGGCGCCTCTCGCCTAAAGCATCGGTGAACTCGGAGAGCGGCTTTTGCAGCCAGAACGGCAGGTCGTCGCGTGTCACAGCGCCTCCATGATGGCGTCAGCGGCCTTGGCGAACACCTCGTCCACGCCCTTTGAGGCGTCGATGAGCTTGATGTGCGAGGGGTCGGCCTTTTGCAGCGCCAGGTAGGTCTTGCGCACCTTCTCAAAGAACTCAAGTCCCGAGCTTTCAAAGCGGTCGGCCTCGCCGCGGCCGCGCGCCCTGGCCATGCCCTCCCTGACATCGAGGTCGAAGAGCAGCGTGAGATCAGGCTTGAAGTCCCCGATGGCGACATCGCGCACCGCGCGGATCTTAGACAGGGCGATCCCGCGCCCGCCGCCCTGGTAGGCCAGGGTCGAGAGGTCGTAGCGGTCGCAGAGCACCGCCTTGCCAGCCTTGAGCGCAGGCAGGATCACGGTGGAGGTGAGCTGGGCGCGCGCGGCGTACATCAGCAGGAGCTCCGCGGTGTCGCAGAGCTTGTCGTCGCTGCGCTTCTCCTTGAGGATCGCGCGCATCTGCTCGGCGCACGGGGTGCCGCCGGGCTCGCGCAGGCAGACGACGTCCATGCCGCGCAAGCGCAGGAACTGCGCGATGCGGGGGATCTGGGTGCTCTTGCCGGCGCCCTCCCCGCCCTCGAGCGTTATGAAGATCCCGCTCATGAAAACTCCTTGAAATCCATATGGGCCTCAGGCAGCCTTTTTCTGCTGCTTTTTCTGCTGCCGGGCCTTGCGATCCTGTCCGCCCTTTTGCGATTTCCCAGGCTGCGCCTTCTTAGCCTGGGCCTGCTTAGCCTGGGCCTTCTTGGGCTGCGACTTCTTAGGATCGGCCTGCTTGGATGATCCGGCCTTGCCCTGGCCTGGCGATCCTGCGGCATCAGCGCCCTGGGCTCCGCTCTTGTGCGCTGCAGAAGGCTTGATGTCGCCATCCGCCGCCTTGTCCTGCGCGGCATCGCCGGAGACGCCAGACGAGATGTCGACGTCGACCTCGCCGTAGGAGGACTTCACGCTGGCGCCTTCATCGCCGGCCTTGGCATCCTCTCCTGCCCCCTTGCCTTGGTCCTTGGCCTTGGAGCCATCCTGGCCCGCATCGCCATTCTCCGCGCCTGAGGATGAAGCCTGGTCCCCAGGAGACTTTGCCTGATCCGGCCTGGCCGCATTTTCATCCTCGGGCTTTTGATCCGAAGGCTGCCCCCCTGCCTGATCCGCAGCCTTCTGGTCATCGGCCTTTTGATCCAAGGCTTTCTCTTCGCCGGCATTCCGGGCGCCTGCCTTCTGATCCGCAGCCTTATGATCCACGGCCTTCTTATCTGCAGCCTGCTGGTCCGCCTTGGCGCCTGCCTTGGATCGCTGATCCGCGTCCTTGCCGTTCCTGCCCTGCTGATCCTTCTGGCCGCTGTCCTTGGCCGCCGCGGCGTCCTGCTGCGACTGGCGGTAGTCGCTCACCTTCTTGCGGTAGTCGGAGACGGCCTTGTTGTGATCCTTCAAGGTGTTCGTGAAGACGTGCCCGTTTGAGGGATCGATGTCGGCTGCGACGAAGTAGAGCGCGTCGGTGTCGGCAGGGTGGAGGGCCGCGAGCACCGAACTCTTCGAGGGCATCGAGATCGGGGTGGGCGGGAGGCCCGCGCGGGTGTAGGTGTTGTATGGAGTGTCGGCCTTGAGCTGGGCCTTGGTGAGCTTTCCTGAGAAGGCAGGCGAGATCCCGTACATCACCGTGGGGTCGGTCTGCAGGCGCATGCGCTTGCGCATGCGGTTGTAGAACACGGCGGCCACCTGGGGGCGCTCGTCTGGGATCGCGGTCTCGCGCTCGATGATCGAGGCGACGATGAGCGCCTCGTAGGGGGTCTTGATGAACACGCTGTCAGAGCGCTTGGGCCACTCCTCCTTCATCATCTTGGCGGTGGCGCGCAGCGCCTGGCCCAGCGCCTCGTTGATGCAGCGCGGGCTCTTTACAGGATAGGTAGCCGGCGCGAGCAGGCCCTCTAGGCTCGAGGCGGCCCCGCCGATGGCGCCCAGGAGGCTTGGATCGGAGTGCAGCGTGCTGATGATGAACTCGGCGGGAACGTCGAGCTCGGAGAGCGCCTGCTCGCAGCTGCCGCAGAAGCGCTTCATCGTGCGCTCGACATCGTCGATGTTCGATCCTTCGATGATGGTGATGGTGGGGAAGGAGGTCTCGGTCACCTTGCCCATGACCATGAGCGAGAGGATCTCCTTCAGCGTGAGCTTGCCGTCGATGCGGTAGTGCCCGCGCTGTATGGGCTGCAGCTCAGGGTGGCGCCTGATCCAGAACCTGACCACGAAGGCCGGCACGGCATCGCCCAGCAGTTCCTCGCTGATGGACGTCGCCGTCATGCCCTCCTTGACCTCGTATAGCTCGGTGCGGGCGGGGATCTGCATGGTGTTGACCGTCTCGACGCATTTTAGCCAGTAGAGCCAGGCGCCCAGCGCCGCGGCGGCGGCCAGGAGCAGCGCCTCGAGGGCGATGCGCGCGACGCGCTTTCTAGTCAAGCCTCCCCCCTGCGCCGAGCGCGGCCGCCTCCGCAGGCGTGGCGCACACCACGGCATCGGTGCCGCCTAACGCCTCGAGCGCGGCGCGGTTTGCCGCCGCGTCAGCCCCGAGCCTTACCACCTTGACCATGCCGCGGGGCAGCGCCTTGAGCTCGTCTATGGCCTCATCCCCGAGCAGCGCAAGGTCGCAGGCAAGAGACGCCTCGTGGCGGTTCAAGCTCTCAAGCACGAGCGCGGCCTCCTTGAGCGTCCTGACGGCGCAGCCCTCCACGGCCGCGGGCCTCAGGCAGGGGCGCAGGTAGGGATGGGAGGCGATGAGGCGCAAAAGCGACAGCCGCAGGTCCTCGCGGGCCATGTCATCGGAGATCAGCGGATCCCCGGGGCCCATCGAGAACGGATCGGCCACCACGAGGCTGGCCCCTGTCGCGGTGCACAGCATCGTGGACAGCTCTAGCAGATCCTCGGGATCAGCGATCCCGGGGGCGGACATGCCGGCGCCGAAGCCGCGCGGGATCGGCAGCGGGATCTGCAACGCGCACGCAAGGCCCGCCGCCTTCACAGGGGAGAGGAGCGAGAGCAGCGATCCGCCGCGGCAGAGGCTTTGCTGCGCGTCCAAAAGCCCGATTTCGGCGCAGGTGAAGCCTGATGCGGCCGCATCCTTGAAATGGCTTCCGCCTGATTGCGAGTACTTCAAACAAAGCTTCATCGTAAGGCGCTCCCTTTGCATCTGCATCGGAGTCCAATTTTACCAATAATGCCGCGCCTGCGCCCGCTCTGGCGGGGCCTGCGGGCGCGCCCAAACGAGCCTGAGATCCCAAGTGCTGGAAAATTAAGGCTCCATCCGTCACAGTTGCGCCCAACGCCTGGCGCCAAGCCATCGTCAGGCTTGGGCGGCTGGTATAATTCTCAAAAAAGCCTGAGCATACAGCTTTGCTGCATGGAAAAGAGCAAACACAATAAGACCCGCCGCGCAACGCTGCGGGATCATGGAGAGAGCAAAGTGAAATCCGATCTCGGGGACAGGATTGGAAAATTCGCGATCGCGCACCAGCGCGCCGCGACCGCATCCGTCCTCATAGCAGCCGCCGCGGCGCTCGTCGCGCTGTACGCGGCAGCCAGAACCCGCATGGGGGCGTTCCCCTGCGGAATGGACTTCCTCGCCGCGGCGGTGCTCGTGGCATTCCTGCTCATGCTCAGGTGGCAGCTGCACTACGTGCTCTTCATAAGCCGCACCATCTCCCAGGACCGCCTGACCGGGACGCTCAACAGCGCGGCCTTCATGTCGCGGATGGAGGAGCTGGTCTCCAACCCTGCCAACCGCTGCGCGCTCTTCATGATCGACATCGATGAGTTCAAGTCCATCAACGACACCTACGGGCACCCCGTGGGCGACGGGATCATCCGCGCCGTAGCCGCGCGCCTGCGCCACGTGGTCCGCGCAGGCGACCTCATCTCAAGGCTCGGCGGCGACGAGTTCGCGGTGCTGCTGGTCAACGTCGCGGGCTACCGCTTCACCGACGGCTTCTTAAGCCGCTTAAACCGCGTGATGAGCGAGCCAATCGACGTGGACGGCCGCAAGATCTCCTGCAAGCTCTCCGTGGGCTTCGCCTCCTCGCCGCTTGACGCCATCAGCGCCAAGGAGCTCTACCGCGCCGCCGACGCGAGCATGTACGCCCAGAAGAAGGCCCATCAGAAGGCCGCTGTCCAGGCGCAGGTGACAGCCGGAACCGAAGTCAAGAAGTCCAGGGGCTGATCCCCAGGGCAGCTATGCGCAGCCCCGCCACGCACTGCGGGGCGGGGTTCTTTTGCGCGTGCTAAAATGCCAAATCAGTCACAGATTTCCAGAATTACGGGATTTTCATTCATGGACATGGAAAAGACCTACCAGCCGGAGAACTTCGAGTCCGGCATCTACAAGAAATGGGAAGAGGAAGGACTCTTCAAGCCTAGCCGCGACACCTCCAGGCCGTCGTTCTCCATCGCCCTGCCCCCGCCCAACGTCACCGGATCGCTGCACATGGGCCACGCCTTCCAGCAGACGATCATGGACACCCTGATCCGCTACCACCGCATGAAGGGCGACAACACGCTCTGGCAGTGCGGCACCGACCATGCGGGCATCGCCACACAGATGGTGGTCGAGCGCAAGCTCGCCCGCGAGGAGCACCTGACCCGCCACGATCTCGGGCGCGAGAAGTTCATCGAGCGCGTCTGGAAGTGGAAGGCCGAGTCGGGCGGGAACATCACCCGCCAGATGAGGCGCCTGGGCGACAGCGTCGACTGGTCGCGCGAGCGCTTCACCATGGACGAGGGCCTCTCGCGCGCCGTGCTCGAGGTCTTCGTGAGGCTGTACGACGAGGGCCTCATCTACCGCGGCAAGCGCCTGGTCAACTGGGACCCGAAGCTGCGCACCGCCATCTCCGACCTCGAGGTTGAGAACCGCGACGTCAAGGGCCACATGTGGTACATCAAGTACATGTTCGCAGACGGCGTGAAGACCGACGAGGGCAAGGACTACCTGATGGTCGCGACCACCCGCCCCGAGACCCTCTTAGGCGACACCGCCATCGCGGTCAACCCCTCTGATCCGCGCTTCAAGTCCGTGGTGGGCAAGGACGTGATCCTCCCGCTGGTCGGGCGCAGGATCCCGATCATCGCCGACATCCACGCCGACATGACCACCGGCACCGGCTGCGTGAAGATCACCCCGGCCCACGACTTCAACGACTATGCGGTGGGCAAGCGCAACCACCTGCCGATGGTCAACATCCTCACCGAGGACGCGCACATCCGCGACGCGGCCGAGAGCTTCGACGACGCCGGCAAGCCCCTTCCGGGCTACGACGCCCCGATCCCCGAGCAGTACCGCGGCCTCGATCGCTTCGAGGCACGCGACCGCATGGTCGAGGACCTCAACTCCCAGGGCCTGCTCGACCACATCGAGGACCACGACCTCTCGCAGCCTTTCGGCGACCGCGGCGGCGTGCCCATCGAACCGATGCTCACCGACCAGTGGTACGTCAAGGCCTCGGTGCTCGGCAAGCCCGCGATGGAGGCCGTGCGCGACGGCAGGATCAAGTTCGTGCCCAAGCAGTACGAGAACATGTACTTCTCCTGGATGGAGAACCTCCAGGACTGGTGCATCTCCCGCCAGCTGTGGTGGGGCCACCGCATCCCGGCCTGGTACGGCAAGGACGGCAAGGTCTACGTCGCCCGCAACGAAGAGGAAGTCCGCTCGAAGTACAAGCTCTCCAAGGATGTTGAGCTCACCCGCGACCCCGATGTCCTCGACACCTGGTTCTCCTCGGCGCTGTGGACCTTCTCGACCCTGGGCTGGCCTGACGACACCCCCGAGCTGCGCATGTTCCACCCGACCTCGGTGCTCGTGACCGGCTTTGACATCATCTTCTTCTGGGTGGCGCGCATGATCATGATGACCATGCACTTCATCAAGGACAAGGACGGCAACCCGCAGGTGCCGTTCAAGACCGTCTACGTCACCGGCCTCATCCGCGACGAGGAAGGCAAGAAGATGTCCAAGTCCAAGGGCAACGTCATCGACCCGCTGGACATGATCGACGGCATCGGCCGCGACGGGCTCATAAAGAAGCGCACCGCCAACATGATGCAGCCGCAGATGGCCGAGAAGATCGCCAAGCGCACGGCAAAGCAGTTCCCCGACGGCATCGCCGCCCACGGCACCGACGCGCTGCGCTTCACCCTCTGCGCCCTGGCCTCCAACGGCCGCGACATCAACTGGGACATGAAGCGCCTGGACGGCTACCGCAACTTCTGCAACAAGATCTGGAACGCCTCCCGCTTCGCCCTGATGAACATCGGCGAGCGCAAGCTTGAAGCCCCGGAGGCCTCCGCGCTCTCGCTTGCCGACCGCTACATCCGCTCCAAGCTCAAGACCGCCATTGCCGAGGTCACCGAGGCCATCGAGTCCTACCGCTTCGACAACCTCGCCTCCAAGCTCTACGAGTTCTTCTGGAACGAGTTCTGCGACTGGTACCTCGAGTTCTGCAAGCCGGTGTTCCGCAACGGCACCCAGGAGCAGAAGGACGCCACCGCCTACACGCTGTGCGACGTGCTCGAGACCTCGATGCGCCTGGCCCACCCGGTGATGCCGTTCATCTCCGAGGTGGTCTGGAAGATCACCGCCCCGATGCTCGGCCGCGGCAACGCCCAGGGCACCGTGATGGTCGCCCCCTACCCTGACGGGAAGGGGCTTGAGGAGGACAAGGAAGCCGAGGCCGCAGTCGAGTGGCTCAAGGACTTCACCGTCTCCGTGCGCAACCTGCGCGCCGAGATGAAGGCCGCCCCCTCAAAGAAGCTCGTGGTCTACCTGCGCGGCGCCACCGAGGACGAGATCCGCTACACCACCGAGAACTTCAGCTACCTCGAGAACCTCGCCGGCATCAGCGAGGTCAAGGTGGCCAAGGAGGGCGAGGCCCTGCCGCCGTGCTCGTCAAAGCCCCTGCGCAAGGCCGAGGTGCTGATCCCGATGAAGGGCCTCGTGGACGCGACCTCCGAGATAAAGCGCCTCGAGGAGATGGAGAAGAAGCTTGAGGGCAACATCCGCTCAGGCGAGGCCCGCCTCTCCAACCAGGCCTTCACCTCCAAGGCCCCCGCGAAGATCATCGAGGGCGCCAAGGCCCAGCTGGAGTTGAACCGCGCCCAGCTTGAGAAGGTCAAGTCGCAGCTCTCCGAGCTCCGCTCGATCTGACGCCTGCTCTTGAGAATCCAAGGCCCCGGCCAAAAGCCGGGGCCTTGTTCGTCATGCGCTGTCAGCACATTTCAACGCGGCTCAAGGGTGGTGCTTGGCGCTCCAGGACTCTATCGCGAGCTTGACGACCGTGGTCTTGGGGGCGGCCTTTTGCGCGTACACCATGCCGCGCTCCAGAAAATCGGGCGAGTACTTGCGTATGAAGCCCCGGAGCGCCTCCAGCGCCTCGCCGCCTTCGATGATCTCTGCCCTGCCGCGCAGCGTCACGCTGTCAAATGACTCGGTGAACTTGCCAGGATTCAATACGCAGTTGGCGGCCACGTTGAAGCAGGCGCGGCCGTCGCGCCTCAGGCAGTCAAGCCTGTGGCCCTCAAGCGCCCCGTGGATGTAGATGGCATCGGCGCCGTCCCACACGAAGTTCAGCGGCACCGCATAGGGCGCGCCGTCCTCCTCGATGAGGGCGAGCGTGCCCCACTCGGCCTGCCTTAGGACCTCGCAGGCCCGCTCCCCGTCCACGGTCCGGTCCTGGCGCCTCATCGTGGGGTTGAGGCATTTGGCGTCTTTCATCAGAAGTCCTCCAGGGCCGCGGCATCCTGGGCGCCATCGCCATGGCGGCCCTCGCCCGGCCTTGCGTCGGTGTAGAAGTGGTCGATGTACACGTGGTACGAGTGCCCCGGGATCTTCTCTGAGATGGCCTTGACGAAGCCGCGGCGGAACTGCTCGTCGTCGTGCACGCTGTCGTCCGTCACCACGTCCAAGGTCACCAGGTTGCGGTCAGGGTAGTGGTAGAAGGCGTGGGCGTGCATGGCCCCCGGGTAGTTGCGGGCAAACTGCATCACCTGGCGCTCCAGCCCGATCTCCTCGTGATCCGTGCAGCAGGCGTAGACGCCGATGGTCGCCACGATGCCGAACTTCTCCATCAGGCGGTCCATGATCCGGCGCGTAAGCCCGTGGATCTCCCTGGCGTTCATCGTGTCGGGGACGCCGATGTGCAGCGATCCGATGATGGTGCCGCGGCCGTAGGTGTTGAGGATGATGTCATAGACCCCGTGCACGCCGTCAAACCCATTGACCTCGTGGGCGATGCGCGCTGTGAGATCGTGCGAGATGCTCCTGCCCAGCAGATCGTCCACGGGCGCCTTGAGCATGCCGAGGCCGGCCTTGATGATCACAAGCGAGATGGCCGCGCCGAGCCACCCGTCGAGGTTCACCCCGAAGATGAGCATCGCCAGGGCCGAAAGCAGCGTCGTGAGCGTCACGAGCGCATCGAAGAGCGCGTCGGCGCCGCTTGCCTTGAGCGATCCGCTGTCAAGCGCCCTGCCCTGGCGGCCAACATAGATCCCAAGGCAAAGCTTCACCGCAGCCGAGGCGATGATCACGCCGAGCGTCAGCGCGGTGTACTCGGGCGATACGGGGTGGAAGATGCGGTCTACCGACTCGGTTGCCGACATCACGCCTGCCGAGAGCACGATGAGCGCGATCACCATGTCCGCGAAGTACTCGGCCCGCCCGTGGCCGAAGGGGTGCTCGCGATCGGCAGGCTTCTGCGAGAGCCTGGCCCCCACGATGGTGATGACCGAGGAGAGGCAGTCGCTTAAGTTGTTCACGGCGTCCATGACCACCGCGACCGAGCCTGCGAGGAAGCCCGCGATGCCTTTTGCCGTGCAGAGGATCACGTTCGCCGCGACCCCAACCGCGCTCACCCTGATGATGCGCGCGTTGCGCTCCTTGAGATCCATGTTTTTCCCTCCCGCCTGAAGGCGTTTTCAGGAGATCCTAATCCACCTGCGCCCCATGGCGAGGAAAAATCCGCGCTTTTGCGCCATCCTAGCGCAGGCGCGGCCTCAGGCCTGCGCCTGCGCATCCTCCGCGCCGTCGCCTGAGAGCGAGAAGATCTCCTCGAGCTGGCGGTTAGACATGTCGCCGATCCACTTTTCGCCTACGTTGACGGCCATGTCCGCAAGCTCCTTCTTCGACTCGATCATCTCGTTGATCTTCTCCTCGAAGGTGTGGGCGCAGATGAGGCGCCAGACCTGCACGTTGCGCGTCTGGCCGATGCGGTAGGCGCGGTCGGTGGCCTGGCTCTCCACGGCGGGGTTCCACCACAGGTCATAGTGGATCACCGCCGAGGCTGCGGTGAGATTGAGCCCGGTGCCGGCGGCCTTGAGCGTGAGCACGAGCACCCGCTCGCGGCGGTCGCGCTGGAACTTGTCCACGATCTCAGCGCGCTTTGAAGGCGCCACCGAGCCGTTGATAAACAAGGGCGTCCGCCCGGTGCGCTCGCCTATCCACTTCTGCAACAGCGCGCCCATCTCCTTGAACTGCGTGAAGACCAGCGCCTTGCGCCCTGACTTGTGCAAGGCGTCCAAGATCTCCATGAGCTGCATCGCTTTGCCGGAGAACTCAGGCCCCTTGTGGGAGTCCGAGGGCGCGAACTGCTCGGGGGCGTTGCAGATCTTCTTGAGGCGGGTGATCATCGTGATGATCGCCGCGGTGCGCTTGCCAGGATCGGCGCCGATCTGGCGCATCGCATCGAAGCTCGCGTCAAGCTGGGCTTTGTAGAGCGCGGCCTGGGCGGGGCTTAGGGTGCAGTACTCGTCCTTTGAGATCTTGTCGGGAAGGTCGGAGATGATCTTCTTGTCGGACTTCAGGCGGCGCATGATGAAGGGCGCGGTCACGCGGCGCAGCCGACGCGCCGCCTCGATGTCGTGCCCGTCCTCGATGGGCGATGCGAACTCCTTTTGGAAGTCCTTGGCGGTGCCCAACAGCCCCGGGTTTGCGAAGTCCATGACCGACCAGTACTCGGAGAGGCGGTTCTCCACCGGCGTGCCGGACATCGCGATCATCGAGTCGGCCTTGAGCGATCTCACCGCCCTGAAGACCTGCGATCCGCTGTTCTTGATGGTCTGCGCCTCGTCGATGACCACGACCCTGAGGTCCAGGGCCTTGAGCGCCTTGATGGAGCTTCTCAGAGTGCCGTAGGTGGTGAGGATGAGGTCGGCCTTGGGGTCGATCCTCCTGCCCTCGCCATAGAACACGCTGGGCTTGAGCATGGGGGCGAACCTCGCAAGCTCCTTCTGCCAGTTGACGATGAGCGAGGCGGGCACCACCACGAGCGCGCTCTTCTTGTCGAACTCGCCGTCGCAGCGCAGCCTCTCAAGCGCCGCGATGACCTGGAGCGTCTTTCCAAGCCCCATGTCGTCTGCGATGATCGAGCCCATCATCGTGCGCATGTTGCGCACCAGCCAGCTGTAGCCGCGCTTCTGGTAGGGCCTGAGCGTGGCCTTGAGCGTCGATGGCACCTCGAGTGCCTTCTCGGAGAGCAGCTTCTCAAGCGCGCGCTTGAGCTCCTTGGTGATGTAGGCGTTGTTGCCGCCAAAGCGCCCGGTGAGGGCTGCGGCGATCAAGCGCTGCTTGGATGGCGGGGTGCCGGCCTTGAGCTTTAACGCTATCTTCTCGGTCGTGGCCGGATCGACATAGACGAACGAGGAGCCAAAGCGCACGACCTCGCCCTCGTGCCTCAGCAGCTCGTCAAACTGCTCGCGGCTTAGGGCCTTTCCGCCCACGGCTATCTCCCAGTCGAAGTTCATGACTGCGGAGAGCGAGATCATGCTCTGCCCGTCCCAGGACTTGCCGCCGTCCTGAAGTCCGATCTTCATGGCCGCGCGGGGGCTCAGGATGCGGTTCAGCGTGCGCGGGATGATGAGCCTCACGCCCAGGAGCTTCATCGCCGGGATAGACGAGGTGATGACCGAGGCGAGATCCTTGAGCGCCACCACGCCCTCGCCGCCGTGGTTTTTCAAGAGGGTGGAGAGCTGCGGGCACACCGAGCTTAGGCGCGCCACGGTGCGCATGCACTCAAAGCGCACCTTCGAGTACTTGCGGTCGCCCAGGATGTCCGAGAGCGGGATGAAGTCCCCGCCCGATCCGCCCTCGCCGCGGGTGAAGCCCATGCTGATCGACACACCCTCCTCGTTTGAGAAGAGATCCCTTCCCTCCTCATCAGGGGCGTCGCCGTCCTCGGCGACCTCGGTCACAACCTCGCTCGACCCGTCAAGCGAGGGGCCTTCGCCGCCATCCTCGCTTCCAGGTCCCTCCTCGTCCGTGTCGTCGTAGCCTTCCTTGGTGCCGCGCGCAGCATCGACGAGATCGGAGAGCGTCACCTCGGCGCCGTCGCTGCGATCCTCGAAGACGATGACCGGCTTGACGCTGAGATCCTCAAGATAGAGGGGCGAGAGCCAGGCCTCAAGGCCCATGCGCACGCTGTCTCCTGCCAGGATCTCGCTCGTGTCGACCATGCGCCGCTCCAAGAGCGCCTTCACCTCAGGCGGCTGCTCGTCGTAGTACGCGTTCTTGAGCACGCCCTGCGCGGCGGCATCGGCGATGTAGCTGTCGATGAAGGCGCCGAGCACCGCCTGCCCGAGCGCCCTGCCTGACAATTGCTCCGGCCTGCCATCGACGGCGAGGATCTCGGGGGGCAGCGAGAGCAGCGCCCTGCCGGCCTTCTCGGCGACCTCGCCCACCTGCTTTGACATCGAGGCGGGGATCCAGCGCGTTATGAAGACTTCGTCGGCAGGCTCGTAGATCTGCGGCACCACCGCGCCCTGCTCCACCATCTTCGAGGCGATGGACCAGATCCAGTAGAGCGCCTCGACGGCCTCGCTGCCGTCTGCAAGCGCGGCCTTGTCGGTTGCCGCCGAGAACATGCGGTACAGCGGCGCCTCGTCCTCCGCGATCCCCTCGTCTGAGTCGTCATAGGGCTTGAGCGTGTAGGGCTTGCCGCTGCCCTTTGAGGGGTGGATGGTCCACGAGAGGGTCTTGGTGACGTGGAGCCTCCCCCAGGAGTCCAGGCGCATCAGGGGCTGCGACTCGTCGTACTCCGGGTTGTCGCGATCCTCGGTGTCCTTCTGCTGGGCGGCGGCAAGCTTTGCGGCCTTCTCCATGGCCTTCTGCACCAGTCCCTTGAGTGACTTGCCGGTGTAGCCTGCAGGAGAATCCTTGAAAAGCCCGATGACCGAGAGCCCCAAGGGCGGGATCTCGGAGAAGGCCAGGGACTTCAGCTCGGAGAGCGGCAGCGGCGCGCTGTCCCCGCCGTCTGAGAGCAGGTCCGCCCACTTGGGCATCTCGCTCTGCTGCGCCTGCTCGAAGTCAACGCCCCTTTCGCGGAGCTTGGAGACGATGTCGAGGCCCCTGAGCTCAAAGAGGATGAACGGGTTGGCGTCGATCTCCTGGGAGAACTTGTAGATGACCGCGGCCAGGTGCTTGCATGGCACGGCAGAATCCGGGCAGGAGCAGTACATGTCCAGATCCGTCCAGCTCCTGGGGAAGATCCTGATATGGGCCTTCTCGGCCATCTGCTCGATCTCAGGGGCCAGCTCGCGCGCCGAGAGCTTTGCAAGCACCACGGGATCCTCGGCGATGAGGCTGATGAGCTTGTCCTGCTGGGCCTTGGGGATCTCGGGGAACTCGATCTTCACCGAGTAGAAGGGCGCGTAGTTGCCCTTGACGCGGGCCTTCACGACCCCGCATTCGGTGTCGACCGTCAGCTTGAAGACCTTGCCGGTGTTGGCGTAGGTCTTGCCGCGGGGGATGCGGTTTGCAAAGTCGATGCCGCTTAGCGCATTGAGCCAGCGCTGCCCCCACCAGGTGGTCCCGTATTGTGTCGATGCCATTTGAAGCCCCCTTGATGCCTTATTCCCTGAGCAAGCCTTATTTTGACAGTTCCTTCTTGAAAAACTCCGCCACGGCCAAGGCCGCGCCCTGGGTGTCGCGGGTGAACGAGTGGTCCTCGCCCTCGATGAGCCTCACCGTGCCTTTGAAGTAGATGCGCTCGTAGCGCAGGCTGTAGGTGTAGGGGACCACGGTGTCGGCCTTGCCGTGGATCATGAAGGCCGGTCCCTGGTACTGCGAGGCCGTCTCGTAGATGGGCAGCTCCTGCGCGGTCCTCACGTAGTCAGCGCCGAGCTTCAGGTTGTTGAAGATGGGGATGACATCTGGAAGGTGCTTAACGTCGTAGGTCTTGCCAAAGAGGATCCCGCGGATGGCGTCCTCCCTTAAGACCGCGGCCGGGGCCATCAGCGCCAGGGCCTTGACCGCATGGGTGCCAAGCTGCCCTGCCGCCATGCTCGCAACCACGCCGCCCTGGGAGTGGCCGGCAAGCGATATGGAAGTCACGCCGTCGAGCGAGTTGGCATAGCTGTAGACGCGCTTGGCGTCCTCTATCTCGTTTGGCACGGTCATGTCCTGGAAGCGCCCCTCGCTCTTCCCGTGCCCGTTGAAGTCAAAGCGGATCGAGGCGATGCCCGCAGCTTCGAGATCATCTGCAAGATCCTTTAAAAGCGGACCTTGGGAGTTGGCGGTGAAGCCGTGCATGATGATGACGAGCGGGAAGCTCTTGAGGCCGTCCGGGCGCTGGATCTCGGCGTAAAGCCTGCCGTGATCGCCTTGGATGGAGACTTCCTCGGTGGATGCCAGCACGCTGCCTGGGGCGGCAAGCAGCGCTGCTGCGGCGAGCGCTGCTGCAAGCTTGTTGAGCTTCATGGCATGGATCTCCCTTTGTGCTTGAATGAAAAAGCGCCCCAAAGCCTTGGAGCGCGAAAGCTGTCAACTGAAGGCGATGCGCATCTGGTGCCAGGCGCTGCCGCCGTGGACCGAGGCGCTAAGCCCCTCGTCCTTAAAGCCTATGCGTGAGTAGAAGTGGATCAGCGCCTCATGGCAGGTGAGGACCACGCCCGCATAGCCGCGCTTCCTGCAGTCCTCGACCACATGCCGCAACAGCTGCGATGCCAGGCCATGGCGCTGGAAAGCGCGCGCGCAGCCCACGCCAAAGAGCATCTGCCAGCTTCCGTCCTCATGGTGGAACGAGGTGTCAGAGTACATGGGATCGAGCAGATCGCGCTCATGCGTGAGCGCCCCGTTCACATAGGCTGCGATGACGCCGTCCTGCTTTAAAAGCCAGAAGTGCCTGGGGTAGGCCCTGATGCGCGCGCGGATGGACTCTGGCGCAGCGCCCTCCTCCTTTGAAAAGAGCTCGCCCTCGAGGGCGATGAGCTCGTCCGCGTCACCAGGCGTCGCAAAGCAGAACTCAGGACGCCCCATCCTCAAGCCCCTTTGGCAGCGGGAAGTGGCGCTCGGCCACCGCGCCTCCCGTCTCCTCGGGCGCGCTGCCGCCGTGGGAGGTGAGGAAGCCCACGATCCCGGCCACCACGTACTCGGGGGCCGAGGCGCCGGCGCTGACGCCGACGGCCGACACGCCTGCAAGATCATCTGGATTGATCTCAGACTCATCGTCCACGAGCAGCGCCCTCACCCCCTCGCGCTCTGCGACCTCGCGCAGGCGGTTGGAGTTCGAGGAGTTCTTCGAGCCTGCGATGTAGACGAGGTCGCAGTGCGCGGCAAGCTCGCGCACCGCGTTCTGCCGAAGCTGGGTGGCGTTGCAGGTATCGTCGCGCCTGGGGCCGCGGATCTTGGGGAAGCGCTGCCGCAGGGCCTCAACGGTCCTGGCGGTCTCATCAACAGACAAGGTGGTCTGGGTTGCGAACACGGCGTTTTCAGGATCAAGCTCAAGCGACTCGACGTCAGATGGCGACAAGACCACATGGACCTTCGAGCCATCGCCCAGGTAGCGGCCGATGGTGCCCTCGACCTCCTGGTGGCCGCGGTGGCCGATGACCACGAGATCGGCGCCTTCAGCGGAGGCGCGGGCCACCTTGCGGTGGATGGCCGTGACCACCGGGCAGGTGGCGTCGATGACGGTGAGGGCGCGGGAGCGGGCCTCATCCTCGGTCGCGCTGCCCACGCCGTGGGCCGAGAAGATCAGCACCGCACCTTCAGGCACCTCGGAGAGCGACTCGACGAAGACGGCGCCGTCACGCCGCAAGCCCTCGACCACGTGGCGGTTGTGCACCACCTCGTGGAGCACGAAGACGCGCCCTGCCCCATAGCGCGAGAGCGCGGTCTTGACGGTGCGGATGGCGCGGTCGACCCCGGCGCACATCCCTCTCTCGCGGGCAAGCAGGATCCTAAAGCCCATCAGGCCTTCCCTCCTTCCCTGCCCTTGGGCTTTGAGAAGAGCCCGATCCCGATGAGGAGCGCCGCGCCGCAGCAGACTGCGATGTCGGCGACGTTGAACGAGGGGTAGGACCAAAAGAAGCTGTCAGTGTCGATGTAGAAGCACAGGAAGTCCACGACGTAGCCCAGGAACAGGCGGTCGAGCAGGTTGCCCACCGCGCCGCCTATCACGAGCGCAAGGCCAAGGCAGGTCCAGCGCCTGCGGATGCTGGTGCGGAAGAGCAGCACCATCAGCACGAGGGAGATCGCAACTGCGATCGCCGCGAACATCCAGCGCTGCCAGCCGCCCATCCCGGCCAGGAAGCTGAACGCCGCGCCCTCGTTGTGCACGTGGACGATGTTGAAGAAGGGGAGCACCTGCACCCCCGCCGTGCCGGCGGGGATGTGCTCCATGACCAGGTGCTTGGTGTACTGGTCGAGCAGCACGACGAGCAGGCTCAGGATGAGGAACCTGCCGCCGTTGCGGGGCTTGGGCAGCCCCATCAGGCAAAGCGCCTGGTTTCGCCGCCGCCCTGCTCGATGTTCTCGATGCAGCGGCGGCAGAGGCCCGGGTGCTCAGGATCAGCGCCCACGTCCGCCTCGTAGTGCCAGCAGCGCTCGCACTTATGGGCCTTGGACTTGGCCACGCTGAAGGCGCAGTCGAGGCTCTCGGAGATGAAGGCGTCCGCAGGTGCGGGGCCTTCCACCACGTCGGCGCGCGAGGTGATGAGCACGAACTTGAGCTCGTCGCCAAGCTGCCTCAAGTCCTCGAGGAGCTGGCCCTTGGCGTAGATGGTGACCTCGGCCTCCAGCGATCCGCCGATCACCGCCGCGTTGCGCGCGGTCTCGATGGCGCGGTTGGCCTCGCCGCGGAAGGCGAGGATCCTCTGCCAGTACTCGCTGTTGAACTTCGAGTTCTCGTCAAGCTCCTTCAGGCCGTCGAACCAGGTTGCGGTGAAGACGAACTCGTCGCGCTTGCCCGGCATGGCCTCCCAGGTTTCCTGGGCGGTGAACGAGAGGATCGGGGCCATCCAGCGCACCAGGGCCTCGGCGATGAGGTAGAGCGCGGTCTGGCACGAGCGCCTGGCGTGGCCGTCGGTCTTGGCGGTGTACTGGCGGTCCTTGATGATGTCGAGGTAGAACGAGCCGAGCTGGATCGAGCAGAACATCATCAGATCCTGCACGACCTCGTGGAAGTCGTAGTCGTCGTAGGCCTTGATGATCTGCTTCTGGGTCTTCGAGGCCAGCGAGACGGCCCACTTGTCGAGCTCGACCATCTGCTCGAACGGGACCATGTCCTTCTGCGGATCAAATCCGTTGAGGTTTGCCAGCAGGAAGCGGACGGTGTTTCGCACGCGGCGGTAGGCGTCGGAGGTGTGCGCGAAGATCTCGTGGGACACCGCCATGTCGCCGGTGTAGTCGTTCGAGGCGATCCAGAGCCTCAGCACATCGGCGCCGAGCTTGTCGATGACCTCGCGCGGGGCGATGACGTTGCCGATGGACTTGGACATCTTGCGGCCCTGGCCGTCGACGGTGAAGCCGTGGGTCAGGACCTCCTTGTACGGGGCGTGGCCGGTGACGGCACACGAGAGCATCAGCGAGGACATAAACCAGCCGCGGTGCTGGTCGGAGCCCTCGAGGTACATGTCGACGCCATGGCCCTTGAACTCGGGGCGCTGGCCTGCGACGGTGTACCAGGTCGAGCCGGAGTCGAACCAGACGTCGAGCGTGTTGGGATCCTTGTGGTACTTCGGAGCCTCATCAGGGCCGATGAGGTCCTCGACACTCAGGTCCCACCATGCCTGGATGCCCTTCTTCTCGACTTCCCTGGCGACCTTCTCGATTATCTCGGTGGTCCTGGGGTGGATCTCGCCGGTCTCGTTGTTGATCAGCACCGCGCAGGGCATGCCCCAGGTGCGCTGGCGCGAGATGCACCAGTCGGTGCGCTGCTTGACCATCGCCTCGATGCGGTTCTGGCCCCACGAGGGGATCCACTTGACGTCCTTGATGGACTTGAGGGCGCGGCTGCGCAGGCCGTTGCCGTCCATCGAGATGAACCACTGCGGGGTGGCGCGGAAGATCACCGGGCTCTTGTGGCGCCAGCAGGTCGGGTAGGAGTGGAAGATCTTGCCGGCCTTGAGCAGCGCGCCCTTCTCCTTCAGGACCTTGATGACCTCGGGGTTGGCCTTGAACACGTGCATGCCGCCGAAGTACTTGACGTCGTCCTGGAAGGTGCCGTCGCCCTTGACCGGGTTTGCGATCTCAAGGCCGTACTTGACCGAGACGTTGTAGTCGTCAAGGCCGTGGCCGCCTGCGGTGTGGACGCAGCCGGTGCCGCCGTCGAGCGTCACGTGGGCGCCCAGGATGATGGGCACCTCAAAGTCGAGGAACGGGTGGTGGAGCTTCTGCAGCTCGAGGGCCTTGCCGGAGACGCTGTCGCCGAGGAGGGAGTAGGAGGTGATCCCGGTCTCCTTCATCACGGTGTCCACGAGCTCGGTGGCCATCACGAAGCGCTCCTTGCCCTTCTCGGTCTCGACCTGGACTAGGGAGTAGCGCAGCTGCTCGTTGAGGCAGACGCCGCGATCGGCAGGCAGGGTCCACGGGGTGGTGGTCCAGATGACCACCGAGACCGGGCCCTCGCCCTTGCCCTGCGCGTTGAAGATCGAGAGGATCTTCTGCTCGTCGGAGGCGGCGAAGCGCACGTAGATGGAGTCGGAGGTCAGATCCTTGTACTCGACCTCGGCCTCGGCCAGGGCGGACTGGCAGTCCATGCACCAGTAGACCGGCTTGAGGCCGCGGACGAAATGGCCGTCCGCGATGACCTTGCCAAGCAGCCTCAGGGTGTCGGCCTCGGTCTTGAAGTTCATGGTGAGGTACGGGTTGTCCCAGTCGCCGAGCACGCCAAGGCGCTTGAAGTCGGCGCGCTGCGCCTCGACCTGGCTCTTGGCGTACTTGCGGCACTCCTCGCGGAACTGCGCGGGGGTGACCTTGGCGCCAGGCTTGCCGACCAGGGTCTCGACCTTCACCTCGATGGGCAGGCCGTGGCAGTCCCAGCCGGGGACGTAGGGGCTGTCGAAGCCCGAGAGGGTCTTCGACTTGATGATGATGTCCTTGAGCACCTTGTTGATCGCATGCCCGATGTGGATGTTGCCGTTGGCGTACGGAGGGCCGTCATGCAGGATGAAGGTGTTGGCTCCGGCGCGGGCAAGGCGGATCTTCTTGTAGAGATCGCGCTTCTCCCAGTCGGCGAGCATCTGCGGCTCGCGCTTTGCCAGGTTGCCGCGCATGGGGAACGCGGTTTGCGGAAGGTTTAAAGTGCTCTTGTAATCTGCCATTTTCAGACCTTTGATGCTATGACTTGCCGCCGCGCCGAGAGCGCCATCATGCAGGCTTCCTTGTCCTGCATGAGGCGCCCGCGCAGCGAATTCAGATCCGGGAACTTTTGCTCGTCCCTGATCTTTTCAAAAAAGTATACCCGCGCCCGCTTGCCGTACAGGACGCCGTCGAACCCGAAGAGGTTGGCCTCGATGAGGCTCTGCTTGCCCTCCTCCTCGATGCTCGGGCGGGTGCCGACATTGCACATGCCGTCCCAGGCGCCGCCCTCGGCGGCGACGCGCACGGCGTACACGCCGTCCAGCGGAGCCACCAGGCGCTTTAGCGCTATGTTGGCGGTGGGAAAGCCCAGGTGGCGCCCAAGCTCCCTGCCGTGGGCCACGCGCCCTCCCATCGAGAAGGGGTGCCCGAGGGCCTGCTCGGCGCGCCTGAAGTCGCCTGCCTTCAACAGCGCCCTGACCATGGTGCTTGAGATCCTCTCGCCGTCCAGCGTCACGCCCTCGATGGCGTCAGCCTCGATGCCCAAAGGCGCGCCCAGGCGCCTTAGGTCGTCGATGCCGCAGCGCGCGCCGCGGCCGAACGCGAAGAGCGATCCCACCACGACGCAGCGCACGCCGAGCTTCTCATGGAGGAGATCCCTTACGAAGTCGGAGCTCTCCATGGACGCGAATGCGCGGTCAAAGCGCATGCAGAACACGTAGTCAGGACAGAGCGATGAGATCTCAAAGAGCTTGTCACGAAGCGTCGAGAGCCTTGCCGGGGCATTCTCCCCCTGGAAGAACTCCCGCGGGTGGGGCTCGAAGAGCATCACCGCGGACTTGAGGCCGCGGGAGCGGGCGCGCTCCATCATCTCCGACACGACGCGGCGGTGGCCCAGGTGGAAACCATCGAAGTTGCCGATCGCCAGCGCAATGCCGCAATCCGGCCTTTCGTAGTCCTTAAGTGAGCGTATGAGCCGCATCGCGCCTTGTGTTCCGTACCTCGTTGAGCGTTAAGGCTTCATTATACAGTGGAGGCCGCGCCGCGGGCGATTTTGCGGAACGCACCGCAAAATCGCAAAGGCAAGGGAATGCCGCGCAAGCAGGATGGGATCCCTTCCATGGCGCGGGGGGAAGGGGCTTCGAGGAGGAAAGCGCGCGCGAAAATCAGCTTTCTCTTTCATCTGGTTTTTGATAAAATACTGCGTTCATGGCGCCACCGTATTTGGAATGATGTGGCCGTTTTGTTATCAGTCAGGAGCTATCTGTGCCTAACATTAAGTCTGCTAAGAAGCGCGTGGTTCTCGCCGAGAAGGCCCGTCAGCGCAATGTCGCTGCCCGTTCCGCAATGCGCACTTACGTGAAGAAAGTCATCAAGCTCGCCGCCTCCGGCGACAAGGAAGCCGCCAAGGCCGCCTTCATCAAGGCCGAGTCCGTGCTTGATCACTCCGCATGCAAGGGACTCATCCACAAGAACAAGGCCGCCCGCACCAAGAGCAAGCTGTCCGCTCTGGTCAAGGCCATGGCCTAACGCCCTCTTCTTGAGGGAAGGGTCCGGGGATGAATCCCCGGACCCTTTCTTTTTGCCGCGCCCCTGGCCTTGCTCGAAAAAAAGGGCGGAACCTTTCGGAACCGCCCTGCGGCCAGGCCGCGCACAAAACACATGCAAACGCGAGCAATCAAAGCAGGCGGGAACGGAGATTCACGGTTTTGCCCCCTCCTGCATTTTTCATCGCGTTAGCCTATGCTAACTGATTTTTCCACCTTGCGCAAGCGATTCACTTCGACTTGCCTTTCTTGGAGTCAAAGTCCTGCCAAAAAGCGGCCCTGATCCCCTTGTACGGGACGAGGATGTTGTTGCCGCTCACCTTGGCATGGGTGAGCTCGGAGACGCCCTTGAGATCCTCGGGGGCGCGGGTCAAAAGCATCGCCGAGATGGCGGCCATGGTCGCGTAGTCCTGCCGCACAGTGCCGGCAAGCGATCCGTCCTGCGCGGCCTTCAATGCCTTGGGAATGCCGTCGATGCCGAACACCGGGATGTAGCTGTCATCGTTGTATCCGTGGTTGTAGCCCTGGTGCTGGAGCTCCTGGATTGCGCCCAGCGCCATCGAGTCGTTGTTGGAGATGATGGCTTCGACCTCGGAGAGGCTGCCGTTCTTGGAGCGCAGATCCCCGACTGCCTGGGCGGCCTTCATGTCTGACCACATGCAGTAGTCGCTCTCGACAACCTTGACCTTCACACCGGCCTTGCACAGCCCCAGCAGGACATTGGAGGTGCGCCAGGTGGTGTCATCGTGGCCAGGGTCGCCCTTAAGCACCATCACGCCGAGCTGCCCGTCATGGTTGCGGTCGGCCTCGGGGTGGGCCTTGAGGTAGTCTGCGATGACCTCGGCCTGCTCGGCGCCTGCCATCACCGGCTCGCCGCCCACGTACCACGAGCTCTTGTAGCTGGCCACGGTGCCCTGATCGGGAATGCGGTTGAAAAACACCACCCTGCCGCCATATGAGCGCACGACCTGGATGATGTCTGAGGCGAAGTTTGGATCGAGCAGGTTCACGAGCAGCTGGGACTTGCCCTTGGCTGCGTCCATGATCTCGTTGTACTGGCGCGTGAAGTCAAGCTGCGCGTCGTGGTCCACTACCATGAAGCCGCGGGCGCGGACCTCGTTTATGAAGTCCTGGCTGAAAGAATAGATGAAGGGATCGGAACCGTCGTAATAGAAGGCGTTGACGGTCTTGGATGGATCCTGCGCGGCAGATGCGCACAGGCAAGCCGCAAGAAGGCCTGCGGCGGCCGCCTTTTTCAATGACATTTTTCTCATAACCTCAAAGCAATCAGGTAAATGATGAGCAGATATTAGCAGAACGGAATGGCGGCAGCCGCCCAGGATGGGCATGAAACAAACGTACAAAAATCGCCGTACTCAGCAAACCCGCGCCGGATCACGGTTTTGCTCATAAATGGCCTCAGCATGCGCCATGAAGTCGAAAAAATTGCTCAATTAAAGCTGTATTTTGCTGACTTTCACAAGCTCGTCGCAAATGGTGAGGAGCAAGTTTTCCGGGATGTGGAAAGGCGCATTGGTCCATCGCTCAGCTTTTTAAAAAAGTCTTTTGATTACATAAAATTGCAACGTGGCCATTTTTTTCACGCAAAAATTGAACTTTTGACGCGCAACTTGCTCTAAGAGATGTATGGATAGAATTTCAGACCAGTTCTGATGCTCTTTCATATAAATCCCTTTTAAAAACCCGGCGGCACCAAAGCCGGGCATTTTTTTGCCCCTATCCTGCCCATGAAGCTCTTCCGCGCGAGATTGTTCAAAAAAAAATATTTTGTTTAATATCAGTTAGTAACTCAGATATTGCAAAAATTTTAAAGTTTTTTAGCTGGCTGAGTGAACTTTTCCCCGCTTGGGCACTCTAAGAGACATATATGAAAGGATTTCAGCTCTGATTTCTTCTCTTATATAGAATTCCCTTTTTTCAAAAGCCCGGCCAAAGCGCCGGGCGTTTTTTTTGCCTGCGCCTCAGAGCTCAGAGCACATCTTGAAGATCATCTCCCAGACCTTCTTCTCATCAGCACGCAGCACGATGCGGGCCTTGCGCGCACCCTCGGGCCCCTGCCCGGTGTAGGCGATGGTCTGGCCATAGCAGGGCCCGTACTGATCCACGACATCCACAGGCAGCAGCGCCTCTTTGGCGATCACCGAAGGATCGATGGTGATCGCGGCGGCGATGAGGTCCCACACGCAGTTCTCATGCGGCACCTCCCCCTTTTCAAAGAAGGGCGTCATCCAGTGGCTGGCCATCAGGCTGCGGATCACGGGATTCTTGACGAGCGACTTCATGCGCTGGTAGCGCTCGGGGGTGATGCGCACATGGTTGGTCGCGTCAAGCGGCACGATCACCATCTCGGGGAAAGGCGCCCTGAAGACCTGGCGCATCGCTTCGGGATCGATCCACGAGTTGAACTCGGCGCATGGCATCACGTTGCCCGGCACGAAGAAGGCCCCGCCCATGATGATGATCCTCCTGGCAAGCATCGCGGCCTTGGGATCGCGGTGCAGCGCCTGCGCCAGGTTGGCGCCGCTGCCGATGGCGATGATCGTCAGCTCGCCCGGGTGATTGTGCAGCTCATCTAGGATGAAGTCGGGTGCGAACGCACTGCTGGGCTTGAGGCGGGGCTTCTGCCCGTAGTTCTCAAGATATGCCTGCTCCCATGAGGCAGGCTCGAGGACGCCGGCTGCGCCAAGGTACATGCCCGCGGCCGAGCCAAAGCGCTTGAGCTCCTCCTGCATGCCCTCGAACCTGCCCTCACGGGTGACGCGGTTGACGCCCATGCACACGGGCACGTGGTCTGCCCCGATCGCCTCAAGCTGACGCAACGCGCTTGCCGTCCCCCTCTCAACCCATGTGTTGCCGATGCAGGTCGTGACGCCGACGAGCTCGACCGCCTTGGACTTCTCGAGCATCATCATCGCCGCGCCGTCGTCGAGCCAGTCGACCATGTCCGTGTCGAGCAGCACCTTCGACGGCCTGCCCTGCATTGAACTCTCAGCGCCCATGCCTGCCTCCAATTGCCTAGCGGAAGTTCTAAAAAAACGCCAATACGATTTGATCTTAGGATGTCCCTCACACTGCCGCCAGATCCATGCAAAGGATCTTTGATGATTTTTCAAAAAGATAAAGATTTATTCAAAAAATATCGCAGGGAAATTGAACTTTTCTTGAGATGAACCCTCTAAGAGGCATATGGCAAAGAAATTCAGATTCGTGATTTCCTTCTCATAACAGAATCCCTTTTAGTCATATGGCCGGCACATGAAGATGCCGGTTTTTTTTGCCCTCGAAAAAGGTCTCTTTCTAGATTTTTCTGCTTTAATATTAGCTAGTTGATTTTTTTCAACTGCAAGCTCGGCCAGCTCGCCGCAGCCATTTTGCGCGCCCTGGCAGGCGAACACTCCGCCCAAGGCGAGGATCTCCCCGCCCCTTGCGCGCACCAGCGGATAGGCGCCGCGCTCCCAATAGGGGATGGAGCACTCTGAGAAGAGCTTCTTGAGTTCGCGGCCCTTGCTGCGCCAGAGTGGGTGGAGCCTGGTTGAGCCCTTGGCGCCGAACTCAAGCTCAACCGCCCCATCGACGCGGAAGGCCATCTTCCTGTCTGACGAGGGAACCAGGGAATAGCGGTAGCCGCCCAAGACCAGATCCCCTCCTACGGCGAGCGTGAAGGAGCCTGCAGGCGGCAGCGCCGCAGGCTTTACTGCCATGAGCAGATCACCACTCCTGCGGACCTCGAGATCCCCAAGCTTGACGAGCCCCTTCTGATCGCTCGAAGTCCTGCACAGCCTCACCGCCTCCGAAACCAGGCTGCTCTCAGGCGGCAGCTCGGTGAACTGCTCTAGGAAAATCCTCATGCAGAGGTTCGAAAGGGCCTCGCCGGATGCGGCTATGGCGCTGCATGAGAGCGCCTGCCAGCCTTTGGCATAGGGTGACTTCTGGAGCATGGAGGGAAGGCGCTCGCGCGCGTAAGCCTCGGCCAGCTCGTGCTCCTGGGCGCAGAGCCTCTGGGAGCGGAGGATCGCCGTGTCGATGCCTTTAAAGCGGGTGCGCAGGAGCGGCAGGACCTTGAGGCGGAAGAAGTTGCGCTCGAACTTCAAATAGGAGTTTGAGATGTCGTAGACGAAGGTCAGGCCTAACGCAGCGAGGATCTCCTCTATCTGCCTCTTGTGGAGGCGCAGGAGCGGCCTGACAATGGTGCCGCGGCTGTCGCGCACCATGTACTCCATGCCCGAGAGCCCCTTGGGCCCTGAGCCGCGCTTTAACGCCAGCAGGAAGCTCTCCTCCATGTCGTCGGCCTGGTGTCCCAGCACGAGGATGCCGCCGTGCAGGCGCGAGAGCAGCGCGCTGTAGCGCTCGGCACGTGAGACTTCCTCGGGGGAGCGGCCGCCGCCGTAGACGATGTGGAGCCTGGACGTCTCAAGCTCTGCGCCCAGTTTTTGGCAGAGCTTGCGGCAGTGAGCAAGCCAGATCGGATCGTCGGCATCCAGGCCGTGGATGCAGTGGACTGCCAGAAGCTCGATGGAAGGGTTGAACTCGCGTGCCTTCAGGCACACGAGCAACGCGAGCGTCGAGTCGGCTCCGCCTGAGATCCCGCAGACCAGGCGCCTGGGGGCGGCCCTTTCCAAGAGCTCGCGCGAGAGGCCTTCAACGACGGAGCGCGCCTCCTCCTCAGTCACAGTAGCCGTAGTGCATGATGCGCGTGTAGCGCTGCTCGATGAGGCGGTCGAGCGGGAGGTTCAAGAGATCGTTGAGATCCGTGACCAGGCGCTGCTTGAGGTGGGCCGCAGCCTCGTCGTAGTTGCGGTGCGCGCCGCCCAGGGGCTCGGGCACCACGTTGTCGATGAGCCCTAGCTCCTTTAAGCGGTGGGCCGTGAAGTTGAGCTGCTCAGCTGCAAGCGGGGCCTTGTCGGCGCTCTTCCAGAGGATCGAGGCGCAGCCTTCTGGGGAGATCACCGAGTAGGTCGAGTACTGGAGCATGTTGACGCGATCGCCCACGCCGATGGCAAGCGCGCCGCCCGAGCCGCCCTCGCCTATGACGGTGCAGACCACCGGGATGCGCAGATCGGACATCAGCTTCAGGTTCTCGGCAATCGCTCCAGCCTGCGAGCGCTCCTCGGCGCCGACTCCCGGGTAGGCGCCCGGGGTGTCGATGAAGGTGACGAGCGGGATGTGGAACTTCTCGGCAAGCCTCATGAGCCTTGCGGCCTTGCGGTAGCCCTCCGGGCGCGGCATGCCGAAGTTGCGCATCGTGCGCTCCTTGATGTCGCGGCCCTTCTGCTGGCCGATGATCATGACCGGCATGCCGTTCAAGCGCGCCAGCCCGCCCACGATGGCCTTGTCGTCTGCGAAGGCGCGATCGCCTGAGAGCTCGTGGAAGTCGGTGAAGATCCTCTCGATGTAGTCGAGGGTGTAGGGGCGGCTCGGGTGGCGGGAGATCTGCGAGATCTGCCATGCCGTCAGGTTCGAGAAGATCTTCTTGGTCAGGGCCTGGTTCTTCTTCTCCAGCGAGGCCAGTTCCTTGGTGATGTCGACATCGGAGCTCATGTCCTCGCTCAGCCTCTTGAGCTCGTCGATGTGCGCCACCAGATCGGCGATCGGGCGCTCGAAGTCAAGATAGTTCATGTCATTCATCTTAAAGTTCTCCGCTTGGGCGGGGCGTCCCCCGCCCGTAAGAAATCATGCCTCAAGGGCACCCCTCTCGGCGAGGATCTTCTTCACAGGCCCGTAGCTCCTGCGGTAGCAGGGCAGCACCGGCAGGCGCGAGAGCGCCTCCAGGTGCGCCGCGGTCGGGTAGCCCTTGTGCTTGGCAAAGCCGTACTCGGGGTGCAGGCGGTCAAGCTCCATCATCTGGCGGTCTCGCTCGACCTTGGCGAGGATCGAGGCAGCCGAGATCTCCGGGACCAGCGCGTCGCCGCCCACCACCGCCTGCACCATCACCTGCATGCCCTTGGGGACCTTGTTGCCGTCCACGAGCATCAGCTCGCAGGCCCTGCCCATCGCCTCGTAGGCGCGCCTCATCGCCAAAAGCGAGGCGTGGAGGATGTTGATGGAGTCGATCTCCTCTGGCGTGCACTGCCCGATGCCCCAGGCAAGCGCGCGCGCCTTGATCTCAAGCTCGAGCGCCTCGCGCTTTTTTGGGGTGAGGCGCTTGGAGTCGTCGAGGCCCTCGATGCGGTCATCGGGCTTCAAGATGACGCAGCCTGCGACCACGTTGCCCATCAAGGGCCCCCTGCCCGCCTCGTCCGCGCCGCACACGAGGTGCTCAAGCGGTGAGATGGGGTAGGTGAAGCTTCCCTTGGCGCGAGCGCGCATCAGATGGCCTTCCCGCTGCCTGCGGTGTCGCTGCCGTCCTTGGACGCAGGCACGCCGAACCCGGGCTCGGCCTTGCCGCCCTGCGCTCCTCCCAGGGCGTCGGTGCCAGGGAGCGTCACGCTCGGCTCGATGTCCTGGTGGAAGGCAGGCTCCGCGCGCTGGGCCACCATCTCCTCAGGAGAGGGGGCCTTTTCAGCGCTGCTCTTCAAGAACTTCTGCGCCAGCGCGGTCACGGCCTTGGCGGCGATGTCGTCGGAGGGCATCCGCATCTGCTCATGCAGCTTGCGGAACTGGTGCTTCATGATGAGGTTCTCGGAGCTTAGAAGCTTGACCATCTCGCCGCTTAACGCCTCGGGGGTGCAGTCCTCCTGGATGAACTCGCGGACTATCTGCGAGCCCGAGATGAGGTTTGGCAGCGAGTAGACGTGCACCTTGAGCATGCGCCTGCCGATGGCGGCGGTCATGGCGCTGACGCGGTAGGCCACGCAGAACGGGCGGTTTACCAGCATCGCCTCCAGGGCGATGGTGCCCGAGGTCAGGAGCACGGCATTGCACGAGGCGATGACGTCGCGCGTGCAGCCTACATAGACGGTGAGCGAGAGGTCGGGCGAGTTCTCAAGCCAGATGTCCTTGACCAGCACCGCAAGCTCGTAGGTCGGCACCGAGGAGATGAACACGGCGTCGGGGATCTGGGCGCGGATCAGACGCGCGGCCTGCGCGTAGACGGGCAGCATGCGGGCGATGACGCCCTCACGCGACCCGGGCAGGATCCCCATCACGTGCTTTTGCACCTTCTCCACCGAGGTGCGGTAGAGATCGATGCGCTCGCGGGACTTCTCCATGTCCATCTCAAGCGGGATGGCCGAGGCGAGGGTGTGGCCGACGTACTCGGCCTTCATCCCGTTCTTGTCGTAGAAGTCCTTCTCGAACTTGAGCAGGCAGAGCACCTCGTCGCAGGAGGCGCGGATCTTCTTCATGCGGCCCTGGCGCCAGGCCCATACGGAGGGGCTGACGTAGTGGACCGTGGGGATCCCGGAGGCATGGATGCGGCGCTCTAGCGAGAGGTTGAAGTCCGGCGAGTCGATGCCGACCATGCAGCAGGGCCTGGCGTTGATGATGCTCCTGGCCACCTGGCGGCGCACCCTCAGTATGGGCACGATGTGAGAGGCGACCTCGGAGATCCCCATGACCGAGAGCACGCGGATGTCGGCAAGCGACCTCATGCCCAGGCGGTTCATCTTCGGGCCGCCGATGCCCATGAACATGGCCTGCGGGTCGATGCGCCGTATGGCCATCATGAGGCCCGCCCCCAGGGTGTCCCCCGAGAGCTCGCCTGCCACGATCGCGTAGAGGTGCGGATTGACCGGGGTCATCTGATGATCCCGCGCCCGTCGAATTTGAGGAAGTCGACCAAGGGCTGCACTTCCTTGTGCTCCTTGGCGATGGCCTCGATCTGCTCTATGGCCTCCTCGATGGTGAGGTGGTGCTTGTAGAGGATCATGTAGGACTCGGAGATGGCCCTGATGGCCTCGGGAGTGAACCCGCGGCGCTGGAGGCCGACCTTGTTGATGCCGTGCGGCTGGGCGTAGTGCCCGGCGGCCAGCACGTAGGGCGGCACGTCCATGTTCAGCGCGGCCATGCCCGCCACGAAGGCGTGGCAGCCGACGCGCCCGAACTGGTGGATCGCGGCCAGCCCCCCGAAGATCACCCAGTCGCCGATGGTCACGTGCCCGGCGAGCGTGGCGTTGTTCGAGAAGATGCAGTTGTCGCCGATGATGCAGTCGTGCGCGACGTGCGTGTTGATCATGAAGAGGTTGTGGTTGCCCACGGTGGTGGTGCCGCGCCCCTGCACGGTACCGCGGTGCATCGAGCAGTGCTCGCGGATCGTGTTGTCGTCGCCGATGGTCAGCGTCGTCGGCTCGCCGTGGTACTTGAGGTCCTGGCAGCCCTCGCCTATCGAGCAGAACTGGTAGATGTGGTTGCGGCGGCCGATCACGGTGGGCCCGCGGATCACCGCGAAGGGCTCGATCACGCAGTCGTCGCCGATCTTGACGTCGCCGTCGATGATCGCGTACTCGCGGATCGTCACGTTCCTGCCTAAGACGACGTCTGAGCCGATCTTGGCGGTAGGATCGATTTTCCCGGTGTTTTCTGTCAAAGCTGTATCCCCGTTAAGCCGGTTGCAATGCCAAGCGGCGCCTTAATGCTTAGCGCACATGAGGTCGGCCTTGGCCACGAGCTTGTCGCCCACATAGGCCTCACCCGCGAACGAGGCGATGCCGCGCCTCTCCTTGAAGTACTCGACCTTGATGATCATCTGGTCGCCCGGCACCACGATGTGCTTGAACCTGGCGTTGTCGATGGCTGCAAAGTAGTACAGCTCGCCAGGGTTGGGCTTGCCGACCATGGTGAAGGCCAGCACGCCGGTTGCCTGGGCCATGGCCTCCAGGATCAGCACGCCAGGCAGGATCGGCTTGCCCGGGAAGTGCCCCTGGAAGAAGGGCTCGTTGAAGGTGACGTTCTTAACTGCGGTGAGCGTCTTGTGCTCGCCGTCGATGCTGTAGTCCAGCACGCGGTCGATCATGAGGAACGGGAAGCGGTGCGGGAGCAGGCCCATGATCTGCTCGATGTCGAGCGTCTTCTTCCCTGAACTGGTGTTTTCGGTGTCAGTCACTTCATTTACCCCTGTTTGTTGTTTCCTTCCGCGCTGGCTGAAATCTGCGCCTTGAGGCGCTCGACTTCCGCGGACAGATCCTCGAGCTTGTGGTACATCTCGTTGATGTGCAGGGTTCTCGAGGCCGTGAGCCTCCACTCGCGGTTGGGCTGGGCAGGAATGCCCGACGCGTAGACGCCGGGCTTGTCTATCGAGCGCATCACCATGCACATGCCGCAGATGGTGGTGCCGTCGCAAATCGTAATGTGGCCGTTGAAGACCGAGGTGCCGCCTATGATGCAGTACTTGCCGATGGTCACACTGCCTGCGAAGGTGGTACCCCCGGCGACGGCCGTGCCCTCGCCGATGCGCACGTTGTGCGCCACCTGGCAGAGGTTGTCGATGATGACATTGCGTCCGATGACGGTGTCGTCGATGGCGCCCCTGTCGATGCAGGTGCACGCGCCGATCTCGGTGTGATCGCCGATGACGACGCGCCCGGTCTGGGGGATCTTCACCCAGGTGCCGCGCTCGTTGGCGTAGCCAAACCCGTCCGAACCTATAACGGCGTTGGACTGGATGAGGCAGTGCTCGCCGATGACGCAGCCGTGGTAGACGCGCACCCCGGGGTAGAGCCTGGTGCCCGCCCCGATCCTCGCGCCCTCGCCAACTGACACGCCCTCGGCAAGCTGCGCGCCGTCGCCTATCACGGCGCCGCGGCGCACCACGGCGTGGTGTCCCAGCGCCACGCCCTTGCCGATGACCGCGCCCTCCTCGACCACGGCGTCGGGAGCCACGCCCTCGGCCACCGGAGGGGTGGTGTCGAGCATCTGCGCAACCTTCGCGAAGCCGACATAGGGATCCTTCATGACCACGGCGAAGGCGCCCTCGCGGACGTGGGGGAGATCGTCCTGGCGGACGATGACTGCTCCGGCCTTGGAGCCGGAGAGGGCCTTGCGGTAGCGCGGATCGGTCAAAAACGAGATCTCGTCGGGACCGGCGGTGACCAGGTTTGCCACCTTGCGGACCTCGAGGTCACCGCTTCCGCGTACCTCTGCGCCCAGCTTGCGGGCGATCTCGGAGAGCAGCATGGCTTACTTGCCGCCCTTGGCAGGCTTCTTGCTGCCGGCAGGAGCAGCAGCTCCGGCCTGCTTGCTGACGCGGCTTATGACCTCGTCGGAGATGTCGACGGCGCGGGTCGCGTAGGCGACCGCCTCGCCGCGGATCACGAGCTGCAGCCCGCGCTCCTTGGCGATGTTGTCGATGGCCTCCTGCACGAGGCGCCCAAGCTTCATCTCCTCGTCATGGACGGCCTTGCCCTGATCCTCCTGGAGGGCGCGGGCCTTGAGGTTGTAGTCGGCCTGCATCTGCGCGAGCTTACGCTGGGCCTCGACCTGCTGGTCGCCCTTGAGGGTGGGCAGCTGCTGCTGCAGCGCCTTGCCGTCGGTCTCGAGCTTCTGGAGCTCGGCCGCGCGCGGCCCGAACTGCTTCTGGAGCTTCTCCTTGGAGGCGGCAGCCTGGGGGATGTCGTTCATGATCAGCGGTACGTTGACCACGCCGATGAATGACGATGCGGCGGCCGCGCCGTTCTGGGCGGGAGCGCTGTCAGCGCCGAAGGCCGCCGGGGCAATGACCGCTGCGGCCAGGGCGGCCGCGATTGCAAACTTGTTTGCCATTTTCTTGTTATCTCCGATAAAAATCAGAAGCTGCCGCCGATGTTGAAGTTGAACATCTGCGTGTCGTCGCCGTCGTACTTCTTGACGGCCTTGGTCAGGGAGAACGAGAGCGGGCCGACGGGCGAGATCCAGGTCACCGCAAGTCCCACGGAGGCACGGAACTTGCTGGCCTTGGAGAAGTCGTAGTAGTAGTCGCTCCCGTGGGTGTCCCACAGCGCGCCGGCATCGTAGAACACCGAGGTGCGCACCTGCTCCTTGTAGGCCTCGGACACTATGGGCGTCGGCACGAAGAACTCGGCCGTCGCCGCCCAGAAGGCGTTACCGCCCACCGCGGTGTCGGACACATACGGACCGACAAGGTTCGCGTCGTCCCTGTAGTAGATGGCCTTCGGGCCGATGCTATTGTGGTCGAAGCCGCGCAGCCACGAGGTGCTGCCCAGGTAGAAGTTCTTGAAGAACGGGAGGATCTGATCCTGGCCGTTCTTCTTGCCGTAGCCGTCGCCGTAGCCGACGCGTCCGCGCACCGAGGCGATCCACATGTGGTCGGTGTCGAACGGGAAGTAGTGGTAGGTCTCGGCGGTGAGCTTGTAGTACTTGGTGTCGGAACCCGGCACCGCGGCCATCGCGGTCAGGACCTGCTTGTTGCCCTCGGTCGGGAACACGCCCTTGTCGAGGGTGCTGTGGGTCAGGCTCACGGAAGCCGTGTAGTTCATGAAGGTGCCGGACCTGTCGGAGGCGTCGCCGTACTTCTCCCAGAAGACGTCGGCCTGCTGGAAGTGCCTGCCGCGGTTGCGGATGCGCGAGTTCTCAAGTCCAAGCGCATAGCTGACGGACCAGTTCTCGCTCAGCGGGTAGCCAGAGTTGATCTCAAAGCCGTAGGTCCTGTTGTCGTAGTCCACGACGTTGTCATCGTCGCCGTAGTAGCTGTCGTAATAGATCCTGCCGCCCAGCGAGATGTTGTCGACCGTGAAGTACGGATCGGTGTACGACACCTCGGTGTGCCTGCGGTAGTCGTTGCGGTACGAGGAGAGGACGCCCCTGGTGCCCCAGCCGAAGAGGTTGTTCTGCGAGATGGACGCCGAGAGCAGGACGCCCGAGTCGGTGCCGAAGCCGATGCCGCCCTGGATGGAGCCGGTCGGACGCTCCTTGACCGTGGTCTGGACGTTCACGGTGTCGGCGGTGGTGCCGTTGCGCTGGGTGTCCATATCGACCTTTTCAAAGAAGCCGGTGCGGTTGAGGCGGGTCTTGGACATCTCCATGGCCTCGTTTGAAAGCCATGTGCCGTCCATCTGGCGGATCTCGCGGCGGATCACGGTGTCGTCGGTCGAGTCGTTGCCGGTGATGAAGACCTGCGAGACGTAGATCCTCTGGCCGGGCACGACGTTGAAGGCCAGGTCGACGGTCTTGTCCTTCTCGTTGTAGGAGGGGATCGCCTCGACCTCGGTGTTGGCGTAGCCGAACTTGCCCAGGTAGTCCTTGAGCATCTTCTCGTTGTCGGTGACGTCCTGCTGGGAGTAGGTGTCGCCCTCCTCCAGCGTGATGAGGTTCTTGAGGTCGCTGCCGTAGGTGAGCGTGTCGCCAGAGAGCGAGGTCTTGCCGACCTTGTACTGGTCGCCCTCGCTGATCTCGATGGTCAGGTACAGCCCCTTGCGGTCAGGGGTCATCTCCACGCTCGTGTTCTCGATCTTGAACTTCACGTAGCCGTGGTTCATGTAATAGTTGCGCAGCGAGTCGAGGTCGGCCCTGAACTTCTGGGCGTCGTAGCGCTGGTCGGCCACGAAGTTCCACCAAGGCACGTCGTCGCGCAGCTGCATCTGCGCCAGCAGCACGTCCTCGGGGAAGGCCTTGTTGCCGACGATGTTGATCTGCTTGATCTCGGCAGGCACGCCTTCGGTGAACTGGAGCTTGACATTGACGCGGTTGCGCGGAAGCGTGGTGATCACGGGCTCGATCCTGGCCTGGTACATTCCAGCCCCGTGGTAGAAGTCCTCGAGGGACTTCTGCACCTGCGCGAGGTTCTGGGTGTTAAGCGGCTCGCCTTCCTTGAGGCCCTGCTGCTCGATGACCGGCCTCAGGTCGTCGTCCTTGATGTTGTTGTTGCCCTTGAACTCGACGCCGGCGATGGTCGGGCGCTCGGTGACGTCAACCGTCACGGTGTCGCCGTTCTTGGAGAGGGTGACGCGGTCGAAGTCGCCGGTGGCGTACAGCTGCTTCATGGCCTGGGCGACGCTGTCGCGCGTGAGCATGTCGCCTGGCTTGAACGGGAGCGCGAGCAGCACGGCTCCGCGCGTGACGCGGTTGAGGCCTCGCACCTGGATGTTCTCGACCGGGGTTGAATACTCGTCGGCGGCCTGGGCCGCCACGCACATGATCATGCCTGCCACGGCGGCGGCGGTCTTGAGCAATCTGATTCTTTCCATAATGTTTGGTATGCCAGGTTTGGGTCTGCTTGCGGGATATATTATCACCGCTGCTTCACAGCCCCCGTATGTCATTGAAAACGGCCAGCATCATCAGGCCAAGCAGGATGCTGAACCCAAGCACTGTAAGGGCGTACTGCACCCTGGGCCCGGGGGGCCTGCCGGACACGGCCTCGTAGGCCATGAACAGGAGCTGGCCGCCGTCCAGCACCGGGATTGGCAGCAGATTCAGGATACCTAAGTTTACACTAATGGCGGCTAGAAAACTTAGGAAGAACACGGCCCCAACGGCTGCGCTCTCCCCTGCTCCCCTGGCTATGGCGATGGGTCCGGAGACGCTGTCAGGCGAGATGGCGCCGCTGACCATCTTGATGGCCGCGGAGATGACCAGATGGGACATCCTGACCGTCTCGCGCCAGCCCTTGGCTATGGATTTGCCAAGCGGATAGCTCACGTCGCGGAAGGTTGCGCGGTAGCTCCCGGGGTCTGCCGAGACGGCGATCCCGGCAAGCGGGATCTCGCGGCGCAGCGCCTTGCTGTAGGCCATGCGCGGGGTGAGCTTGCAGTCATAGAGCTTGCCATCGCGCTCGACTGTCAGGTCGAGCGGCGCAGGGCCGTTGGCCCTTATCGCATCGAGCACGCGGTACCAGGTAGCGGTTGCCACGCCGTTCACGGCCCTCACGCTGTCGCCTTTCTTGATCCCGGCCGCCTCGGCAGGGGATCCTGCCTGCACCTGCGAGACCTTGGTTGGAATGTCGCCCTGGTAGCGGCGCAGCCCCGCCAGTTCCATCGGATCTGACTGGGAGGCTGGATCGGCTGCGGGCACTTTAAGGCTGTAGGTCCCGGCCCTGCCCCTGCCGTTCCACTCGGCGGTTCTGATCTCAAGCGGCCTGTCGGAGCCTGCGGCCTGGAAGGCCTCGAGCGAGGCATCGCCCCAGATCCCCACGTCAACCCCGTTTACCGACTCGATCTGGCTGAAGGGCTCGATGCCCGCCTGCTGCGCCGCCGACCCCGGGATCACGTCGCCCACTATGGGGCGCGGGGCCTCGAAGCCCAGGAGGTTCACCGCGCAGTAGAGAAGGAAGGCCAATATGATGTTGCAGCCTGGGCCTGCGGCGATGATGAAGGCCCTTCTTGAAAGGCTCTTTGAGCGGAAGGAGCCGCTGCCGGTCTCGGTGTCGGCCTCGCCGAGCATCTTGACGTAGCCGCCAAGCGGGATGGCCGAGATCGCGTACTCGCAGCCGTCGCGGCCGGTGCGCTTTATGAGCACCTTGCCAAAGCCTATGGAGAAGCGCTGCACCGTGACCCCGCAGGCGCGGGCGGCGAAGAAGTGCCCGGCCTCGTGCACGGTCACTAGCACCCCGAGCGCTACTGCAAAGAAGAAGAGATCCCAGGCGGCGCTCAGCATGCGTGCCGCTCCACAGCCTTCATGGCAAGCGACCGCGCATTGCGGTCAGCCTCCATGATCTCATCGAGCGAGTACACGCTGCCCGGGCGGTCGGATGCGAGCACGTCCGCGACCACCGCGGCAATGCCGGTGTAGCCGATGCGGCCTTTCAAGAAAGCGTCGACCGCGACCTCGTTTGAAGCATTGAGCGCGGTGGTCGCGCCCTGGCCCTCGAGGCTCGCTTCCATGGCAAGCTTCAGGCAGGGGTAGCGCTTGAAGTCGGGCTTTAAGAACTCCATGGAAGGGGCCTTGGTGAAGTCGAACGGCTCGACCCCCGAGTCGGCGCGGCCTGGGTAGAAGAGCGCACGCGCGATCGGGGTGCGCATGTCCGGGCGGCCTATCTGGGCGAGCACCGCGCCGTCGCGGTAGCTCACCATCGAGTGGATCACCGACTGCGGGTGGATCACCACCTCGATGTCCGAGTCCTTGGCGTTGAAGAGGCAGCGCGCCTCGATGAATTCGAGGCCCTTGTTCATCATGGTCGCCGAGTCGGTCGAGATCTTGGGGCCCATCGACCACACCGGGTGGGAGACGGCCTGCTTGGGAGTGACGCGCTCGAGATCCTCAAGCGGCACCCTGAGGAAGGGGCCGCCGGAGCCGGTGAGCAGGATCTTGAGGACCCCGGCAGCCCTGAGGTCGCAGAAGCCCATTGAATCCTGGCACTTTGCAGGCAGGCACTGGAAGATGGCGCTGTGCTCGCTGTCCACCGGGAGCACCCTGGCGCCGTGCGCCTTCGCCTCGTCGAAGAACAGCTTTCCTGACATCACCAGGGCTTCCTTGTTGGCAAGGGCCACGGTGCAGCCTTCGCGCACGGCGGCAAGCGCGCCGGGCAGCCCGGCCGCACCGACCACGGCGCACACCGTGATCCCATCCCTGCCCGGGGCGCGGGCGCACTGGCACACACCCTCCTGCCCTGAGAGGACCTCGGTCTTGATCCCCTCCTCCCTGAGGGCCTTCTCAAGCTTTGACGCCGCAGCCTGGTCGGCCACCGCGCAGAGCGGCAGGCGGAATTCCCTGGCGATGGCGAGCATGGCCTCGGCGTTGCTGCCGCAGGCTGCGGCGCACAGCGAGAACTCGCCCTGGTGGCGCCTCAGCACGTCGAGCGTGCTCCTGCCGATGGAGCCGGTGGCGCCTAATAAGGAGATCTTGCGCATGTCAGGCCTGGACTGCATTTCCCAAAACGAGGTTCATGGTGATGAATACCGGGACCGACGCCAGCTGCGAGTCGATGCGATCGAGCATGCCGCCGTGGCCTGGGAAGATCTTCCCGGAGTCCTTGATGCCGGCCATGCGCTTCAACATGCTCTCGACCAAGTCGCCCACAACCGAGAAGAGCACGGTCACGCCGCCTGCGATGAGGAGCTTGGCGAGATCGGCCCCGTAGTTCGAGTACCAGCCAAAGCGGGTGAGCAGCACCATCACGATGAGCGCAAGCAGGATCCCGCCTGCCAGCCCCTCCATGGTCTTGTGGGGGCTCACGCGCGGGATCATCGGGGTCTTGCCGATGGCGCGCCCGGTGAAGTAGGCGCCGGTGTCGGCAGCGATGGCCAGGGCCATCACTCCGGCGACCAGGAAGGCGCCCTGCCTGGGATCAGTTGCAAAGGAGTCGGCCCTCAGGATCAAAAGCCCCATGAGGAAGGGCACGAGCATCAGGAGGGCGTAGATGGTGCCAAGGAGCCTGCTATTGTGCCAGCCGTCGAGCGCTGGGAACTTGTACAAAAGCGGCAGCGAGAACACCCAGACGATGAGGCCTGAGGCCACGAGGTAGAAGCACCAGCGCGGGATCGGCAGCTCTTTGAAGTTGCCGGGCACTGCGAAGTAGAACACCGCGCAGGCCACGACGGCCGCGATGCCGAGGAAGGTCACGCGCGACTTGAAGCCGATGAGCGGCCCCATCTCCCAGGCTGCGACCATGTACATGAACAGCGCGCCCAGCGCGAAGATCTCGTAGCTTGCAAGGAAGAGCCATGCGAGCACGGCGGCGATGAGGATTACGCCGGTGATGATCCTAGTCTTCATGAAAAACCGGCGCCGCCTGGCGCCGCTCCTGTGCCAAAAAACGCTGCCTGCGGCCTTGGCCGCAAGCTGTCACCTGGCGTCCGCAACCTGCTCGGACGTCATGCCGAACCTGCGCTCGCGGCCCTTGAAGAACTCGATTGCCGCATCGAGATCGGCATCGCAGTAGTCGGGCCAGAGCGTGTCGGAGAAATAGAGCTCGCTGTAGGAGGCCTGCCACATCAGGAAATTGCTGATGCGCTTCTCGCCGCCGGTCCTGATGAGGAGGTCGACGTCGAGGGGCTCGGCGAGGTAGGTGGAAAAGCGCGCCTCGTCAAGGTGCGCGGGATCGAGCTTGCCTGATGCTGCATCGCGCGCGGCAGCGCGGGCTGCCTGGACGATGTCCCACCTGCCGCCATAGTTGGCGGCGACGTTCAGGATCATCCTCCTGCAGGAGGAGGTGCGCTCCTCAGCCTTGGCGATGCGCGTGCGCAATCCCTCGGAGAAGGCGGAGACGTCGCCGATCACGCGCAGCCTGATCCCGTTTTCAAGCAGGTGCGAGGTCTCCTTGTCCAGGGCCCTCACGAACAGCTGCATGAGCGCGGTGACCTCGGCGCGGGGCCGCTTCCAGTTCTCGCTGGAGAACGCGAAAAGCGTGAGCACGCCCACGCCGCGCGAGGCGGCGGCCTCGACTACGCGGTGGACGGCGACGGCGCCCTTCTGGTGCCCCATGACGCGGGGGAATCCCCGCGACGTGGCCCAGCGTCCGTTGCCGTCCATGATGATCGCGACATGGCGGGGCGCAGGCCCCGCCTTGGCGACGTTTTCGGGCTTCATCGGGGCCTTGGCCTCAGATAGCCATCAGCTCTTTCTGCTTGGCCTCGAAGAGCTCGTCGCTCTTCTTGACCGCGGCGTCGGTGAGCTTCTGGATCTCCTGCTCGGCCGAGCGCTGCTCGTCCTCGGAGATCTCCTTGGCCTTCTGCAGCTCCTTGAGGCCGTTGTTGGCATCGCGGCGCGCGTTGCGGATCTCGACCTTGCACTGCTCGATCTCGCCCTTGACGACCTTGACGAGTTCCTTGCGGCGCTCCTCGGTCAGGGGCGGAAGCGGGACGCGGAGCTCGGAGGAGGTCACGACCGGGTTGAGCCCAAGATCGGACTTCTGGATCGCACGCTCGACCTCCTTGGTCGCGTTGCGGTCGAAGACGCTGATCTTCAAGGTGCGGGCATCCTCGACATTGACCTGCGCGACCTGGCGCAACGGGGTCATCGTGCCGTAGTACTCGACCATGATCCCGTCGAGCAGCGCCGGAGAGGCGCGGCCGGTGCGGATCTTCGAGAGGCGCACGTCCAGGGACTTGATAGCCTTGTCCATGCGGTCCTTGGCATCTTTCTTGACGTCGTTAAGCATATCTTTGCTCCTTAGCCTGAAACCAGCGTTCCTTCGCTGCCGCCGCAGGCGGCCCTGACGAAGGCTCCGGGCTTCTTCATTGAAAAGACTCTGATTGGCATCTGGTGCTCGCTGGCCAGCGCGAAGGCGGTCAGGTCCATGACCTTGAGCTGCCTCTGCATGACCTCGGAGAAGGTGAGCTTGTCAAAGCGCACCGCGGACGGGTCCTTGACCGGATCGGCCGAGTAGACGCCGTCTACCTTGGTTGCCTTGAGCACCTCGTCGCACTGCAGCTCGATGGCGCGCAGCACGGCGCCGGTGTCAGTCGTGAAGAATGGAGAGCCGGTGCCCCCCGAGCAGATCACGGTGGCGCCGGATGAGAGCAGCTCGCGCCCGATGGAGGCGGAGTACTGCGTGGTGATGGAAGGTATGCCGTAGGCGCTCATGACCACGGCGCTGCCGCCCTGGCGCTTGAGCTCCTCGCGCATCGCCAGGCCGTTCATGATCGTCGCCAGCATGCCCATCTGGTCGCCGGTGACGCGGTCGAAGCCCGCGCGCTGCAACTCGGCTCCGCGGAAGACGTTGCCCCCGCCGATGACGAGCGCTGCCTGGACCCCGCGTGAGCGCACCTCGAGCACTGCCGAGGCGATCTCCGAGAGGATCGCCGGATCAATGCCGAACCCGAGATCCCCGGCGAGGGCTTCGCCGGAGATCTTCAGGAGGATGCGGCGCGGCTTGCTTGATTGCTGCGAAGCCATCTCAAGGCACCCCCGGGATTACTTCTTGGCGGCGTCGACCTGGGCCTGGACCTCGGCTGCGAAGTCTTCCTTCTTCTTCTCAACGCCCTCGCCCACTTCAAGGCGCTTGAAGCAGAGGACATCGGCCTTGTGCTGCTTGAGCAGCTCGCCGACGGTGATCGAAGGATCCTTGACGAAAGGCTGGCCAGTGAGGGAGACCTCGCCGGTGAACTTGCGCATGCGGCCCTCGACCATCTTCACGGCGATGTCGTGCGGCTTGCCGGACTGGACGGCGATGTCGATCTGGACCTGGCGCTCGTGCTCGACCACGGCCGGGTCGACGTCCGAAGGCTTGAGGAAGTCGGGCTTCATGGCGCAGGCGTGCATCGCCACGTCCTTGGCCAGCTCCTCGTCGCCGCCCTTCAAGACGGTCACGACGCCGATGCGCTTGTTGGAATGGAGGTAGACGGCAACGGTGTCGCCGGCATCGGCGTTGACGAAGGCGGCGCGGCGCAGGTGCATGTTCTCGCCGACCTTGGCGATCAGGGCAGTGAGGGCCTCGCCGACGGTCTGGCCGTCGCCGAACGGGGCGGCCTTGATGGCCTCGACGTCCTCGGTGCCAGCCTTGAGGGCGGCATCGGCGGCCTTCTGCGCGAAGGACTGGAACTGCTCGTTCTTGGCGGCGAAGTCAGTCTCGGTGTTGACCTCGACCATCGCGACCTTGTTGCCATCGCGGGCCACGGCGATCACGCCCTCGGCGGCGATGCGGCCGGCCTTCTTGGCGGCCTTGGCCGCGCCGCTCTTGCGCATCGCGTCCATGGCGGCCTGCATGTCGCCGTTGGCGGCGACCAGGGCCTTCTTGCAGTCCATCATTCCGGCACCGGTGGCGTCACGCAGTTCCTTGACCATTGCGGCAGTAATGTTTGCCATATCTTCAAATCCTCAGTTCAAAAAAGACCGGAATACCGGCCTTGCAGTTCAAAATCGGGGGCGCCCGCCAGAAGGCGGCGCCCGGCGGGGGCCTTGGGCCCCCGCAATGCTTCTTGAAAGAAGAGCTGCCTTATTCGGCGGCCTTCTCGGCAGGGGCGGCGCCCTCGGCGCCCTTGTCCTGCTCGGCCTGCGCGGCCTCCTTGGCAGCCTGCTCCTCGGCGACGAGCTGGGCGCGGGCGTTGTTGATGGCCTCGACCACGCCCTTGTAGTACAGCTCGACGGCGCGGATGGCATCGTCGTTGCCCGGGATGACGTAGTTGACGCCATCAGGATCCGAGTTGGTGTCGACGACCGCCACGACCGGGATGCCCAGGTTGTTGGCTTCCTTGATCGCGATGTGCTCGGCCTCGGCGTCGATCACGAACAGCGCGTCCGGAAGGCCGCCCATGTCCTTGATGCCGCCCAGGGCGCGGTTGAGCTTGTTGAGATCGCGGGTGCGGAGGAGAGCCTCCTTCTTGGTCAGCTTCTCGAAAGTGCCGTCCTGGCTCTCGGTCTCGAGATCCTTGAGGCGCTTGATCGACTGGCGCACGGTCTTCCAGTTGGTGAGCATGCCGCCCAGCCAGCGGTGGTCGACGTAGAACTGGCCGCAGGCAGTGGCAGCAGGGCCGACCTGGTCGCAGGCGGCGCGCTTGGTGCCGACAAACAGGATCTTGCCCTTGTGCGCGACAACGCTGCTGAGGAAGTTCAGCGCGTCTTCATAGCACTGGACGGTCTTCTCCAGGTTGATAATGTGGATGCCGTTCCTGGCGCCGAAGATGTACTGCTTCATCTTGGGGTTCCAGTAGCGGGTCTGGTGGCCGAAGTGGACACCAGCCTTGAGCATGTCGCGCATGGTGACAGATGACATTTTCTATACCTCTTAAAGGGTTGTGCCTCCACTGCCCCACATGCCCGACCGCATTTGCGGCACCCTGGGCGCGTGTTGGATGGACAGTGTGTGTTTTACAAAAGAATCAAAAATTTGCTGTTGCGCCATAGACACAAAAGCACTGTATTCTACCATGAAGGAAAGCGCTTTTCCAAGACAGGATGCAAAAGGCGCTTCGGCATCTTTATAATTTAAATACAACAAGTTATTTCACTTGTTCTGTCCTTCGCGCAAATGATTAGCGCCTCCTGCGCCCCAGGCGCCGCCTTCGTTTAAAATTCGGCCACCCCGGGCAGGGCGCCCATGGTGCGCGGCGCTTGTCTGACACATGGAGACGCCCTGCGTGGGTATACTTGGTTCAAGGCTCAATTGCAGCATAGGTTAAAGATGAGAAACAGGAAGTTGGAAATATCGCTCAAGTCGCCCTCCGAGATCGAGAAGATGCGCGTTGCCGGCAAGCTCGCCGCGCAGGTCCTGGAGTTCGTCGCGCCGCTGGTGAAGGCTGGCGTGACCACGGGCGAGCTTGACGACCGCATGCTCGACTACATAGAGAACACCGAGCACGCCGAGTCCGCCGACCTCGGGTACGAGGGCTACCCCAAGGCCACCTGCATCAGCGTCAACGAGGTGGTCTGCCACGGGATCCCCGGCATGCAGCGCCTGCACAACGGCGACATCGTCAACATCGACGTGACGGTGCGCAAGGACGGCTACCACGGCGACACCTCGATGATGTACGTCGTCGGCGGGGAGACCTCTCTGCGCAACCAAATGCTCGTCAAGTGCACCCAGGAGTCGATGTACGACGCCATCAGGACCGTGCGCCCGGGCGCCAACCTCACTGAGGTGGGCGACGCCATCCAGAAGGTCGCCGACCGCTACAAGTTCTCCATCGTCCGCGACTACTGCGGCCACGGCATCGGCCTTGGGTTCCACGAGGATCCCCAGGTGCTCCACTACCGCAACGACTACGACCTGCTTTTGGAGAAGGGCATGTGCTTCACCATCGAGCCGATGATCAACGCCGGCACGTGGAAGTGCAGGATCAACCGCAAGAACGGATGGACGGTGACCACCGCCGACCACCAGCCCTCGGCCCAATTCGAGCACACCCTGCTTGTGACCGACGACGGCTGCGAGGTCCTCACGCTGCGCAGCGACGAGGACTTCCCGCGCTTCATCCACCACTGACCAGGGCCTGTCCCAGGGAGGGGCGCATGTTCGAGAGCATCAATGTGCCGAGGAAGACCGTAGAGGGCGCTCCCGGGCGCGTCCGCCCCTTCGACGAGCAGGGGGCTGACATCTATGACGTGAGGTCCTGCCGCGCCCTGCTCGCGCGCTTCCAGGACTACCTCTCATCGTGCTTCAGGGACGGCTTCGGGGTGCCCGAGCTCCTCGACTGCCGCACCGCCTTCTTCGACTCGCTGCTCTCAAGGCTCTTCCTCCACTTCGGCCTAGGCGCCAGCGGCACGCTTGCGCTCATGGCAGTGGGCGGCTACGGGCGGGCCGAGATGTTCCCGGGATCGGACATCGACATCCTGCTCGTCTGCTCCGAGGAGCCCATAAGCGACGGGACTGGATCGAGGATCGAGTCCTTCATCTCCTACCTCTGGGACATCAAGCTCGACCTGGGATCCTCGGTGCGCTCGGTGCACGACACCGTCATCGAGGCGCGCGGCGACATCACGGTGAGGACCAACCTGCTTGAGAACCACCTGATCGCGGGATCGAAGGACGTCGCCGCCTACCTGCTCAAGAGCGTCGCCCAGGACATGGGCTGGGACTCGCGCCGCTTCCTCGACGCCAAGGTCGCCGAGCAGCAGGAGCGCTACCACCAGTACAAGGACACCGTCTATTCCATCGAGCCTGACGTCAAGAACAATCCAGGCGGGCTGCGCGACATCCAGGTGCTCCAGTGGGTGGCCTCGCTGCACTTCGGCGCCCGCGATCCCGAGGCCATGCTCTCAGCCGGGCTCCTCACCGAGGACGAATACGGCGAGCTAATCGAGTGCCGCCGCTTCCTCTTCGAGGTGCGCTATGCATTGAACCTCTGCTCAGGCGGCGGCAACCGCCTGACGCTCGACTGCCAGAAGCAGGCTGCGGCGATGCTCGGCTACGGCGACACAGGCAACGGACCGGTCGAGGCGATGATGCGCGCGCTCTTCCGCACCTTCAGGCGCGTGCGCGAGCTCAGCGAGATCGTGCTGCAGCTTGAGACCATCGCCATCAAGGGCGAGCTGGACGGCGAGGACGAGCCGGTCTTCATCAACAGCTTCTTCGTCCAGCGCGGCAAGTACATCGACATCCTAGACCACGACCTCTTCCACAACGAGCCGGGGATGATGCTCGAGCTCTTCAGGATCATCGCCAAGCACCCGGGGATCCGCGCCATCCACGTGAACTGCCTGAAGGCGCTGCGCCAAAGCCGCCGCGATCTGGCGCAATTCCTCATCGAGATCCCGCACTGCCGCGAGATCTTCAAGCAGGTGCTCACCGATCAGGACAGCCTGAGCGTGGCGCTGCCGCTGATGCACGAGACCCGCGTCATCTCCTCGTACATGCCCCAGTGGGAGCGCATCGAGGGCCTCACCCAGTTCGACATGTTCCACATGTTCTCGGTGGACGAGCACACCATCCGCGCGCTCACCAACATCGTGGCGCTCCAGCACTCGGACAACCCGGTGTTCTCGTTCTTCTCCTCGGTGGTCCGCCAGCTCTCCGAGCCCGGGCTCTTGAACGTCGCGGCCTTCCTGCATGACATCGCCAAGGGCCGCGGCGGCCACCACGCCGAGGAGGGGGCTAAGGAGGCCTACAACTTCTGCCAGCTCCACAGCTTCGCCCCCTACCAGACCGAGCTTGTGACCTGGACCATCCGCAACCACCTGCTCTTCTCGAACATCGCCACCAGGCGCGACATCGCCGATCCGGAGGTCATCAACAACTTCGCCGGCCAGATGAAGGACGAGGAGCACCTGAACATGCTCTACTGCCTGACCGTGGCCGACATCACCGCCACGAACGACAGCGAGTGGAACTCCTGGAAGGACAGCATCTTCAGGCAGCTGTACATGTCCACCCGCCAAGTGCTGCGCAGCGGGCGCGAGAGCGCGCTGGACACGAGCCTGCAGGCCCACGAGAACCAGCAGCTCATCATCGAGAGCACGCCGGAGATCAGGAAGTCCGAGCTTTTGCGCTACTTTGCGCAGTTCCCGACGGCCTACTTCCTCCACTACCAGCCCTCGGAGATCAAGTGGCACGCCCGCAACATCATCAGGTTCCAGAACAAGGATCGCCCGCTCATCCTCTTCGCGCAGCTTGGCGCTCTTGGCACCGAGCTCCTGCTCTACTACCGCAGCACCTCGCCGATGTTCTTCGGATCGGTGGCCGCGGCGATGGCGCGCAAGCACCTGAACGTATTCAGTGCGCAGATCTTCCTGACGCACCATAATTGTGTGCTTTGCACCATCAAGTTCCAAAACCGCAAAAACATGCCCCTGGACAACGACCGCCTGAACGGGCTGCGCAAGAGCATACTCTCCCAGTTCGAGGAGCCGGCGCAGGACATTGAAGTTACAAGGCATTCACCTGGCTTGTTCAGCGTTCCCACCAAGATAAACTTCCTCACCGACGAGAGCTCCGGGCACTCCTCGTTCGAGGTCTCGACCCTTGACGGCGAAGGCCTGCTCGCTAAGATCGGCATCATCCTGGGGCGGTGCGGCTGCCTGATTTCGGCAGCCAGGATCAACACGACCGGCGAGAGGGCGGACGACTTCTTCACAGTGACGGACGGAAACGGACTGCCGCTTAACGAGGCGAAGAAGGCCGAGCTCTCGGCAGCCCTCCACGAGGGGCTGGAATGAGCGCAGGCCACGCACCCATAAATCAGCTTGCAAACACAGGTATATCTGAAATGGCACTTCAAGACTTACAGGGGATCATCGACGACGCCTTCGAAAACCGCGCCTCCATCAGTCCCGACAATGCTCCTTCCGACGTCAGGGACGCCGTGGAGCAGGTATTCGACGGCCTCGACCGCGGCGTGATCCGCGTGGCCGAGAAGAAGGACGGCCAGTGGCTCACCAACCAGTGGGTCAAGAAGGCGGTCCTGCTCTCCTTCAGGCTCCACAAGTCCGAGATCAACACCATCCCCGGCGGCGCCTACTTCGACAAGGTTCCCCTCAAGTTCAACGGCTATGACACCGAGCGCTTCGAGCGCGAGGGCCTGCGCGTCTGCCCGGGCGCCGTCGTGCGCCGCGGCGCCTACATCGAGCCCACCGCCGTGCTGATGCCTTCGTTCGTCAACGTCGGCGCCCACGTCGGCGCCGGCACCATGGTCGACACCTGGGCCACCGTGGGCTCCTGCGCCCAGGTCGGCAAGAACGTCCACATCGCAGGCGGCGCCGGCATCGGCGGCGTGCTCGAGCCCGTCCAGGCCGGCCCGACCATCATCGAGGACAACTGCTTCATCGGCGCCCGCTCCGAGGTCGTCGAGGGCTGCATCGTCGGCGAGGGCTCCGTGATCTCCATGGGCGTGTTCCTGGGCAAGTCCACCCGCATCTACGATCGCACCACCGGCGAGATCTCCTACGGCTACGTCCCGCCGCACTCGGTGGTCGTCGCCGGCAACCTGCCCTCCAAGGACGGCAAGTACTCGCTGTACGCCGCGATCATCGTAAAGCACGTCGATGAGCGCACCCTCTCCAAGGTCGGCATCAACAGCCTGCTGCGCGAGACCATGGACGAGATCCACGGCTGACGCAGTATCCGGGGCCGCGCCCCGGAATGATCAGGAAGGCCCGCAAATGCGGGCCTTCCTCGTTTCTGCATCTTTTCCTGCAGGCCTTCACGCCCTGGGTGCGGCCCTCCTGCCGCGCGGGCGCGTCTTTTCGATGATCTCCTGCCGCTCCGCCTCGCCAAGCCCGAAGATCCCAAGCACCATAGCGTCGATCGCGGAAGGGGCCGTTTCATCGCCCTCGGACGCCGCCTGGGCAAGGCGCGTGAGCTCCGCGTCCTCATCTGAGCTGATCCTGGGGAGGGGAAGCTCCATGAGGTTGCCCTTCAAGATCTTCACCTCGGCGAACATCCTGCCGTAGAGGAAGTTCATTAGCGAAGAGTTTAAGAAGGCCATCACCGTCATCGCGCTCATGCCTGGAACCTTGGGGACCAGCAGGTTGGCGCTGTTCAAAAAGAGGCTGCCTTCGCGGTCGCAGGCGAAGGCGAGGGTGCTTGAGATGAACTTATAGGCAAGCTTGTCCTTCCTGCGGTAGATCCAGTCGGGGGCGGCCTGCTGGAAGGCCTTGCGGTCGTACCTTATGAAGCATTGGGGCTCAAGCAGCCTGTACGGCTTGATCTCGCGCCCAGTGTAGATTGGCTCCATCCCGTCAAGGCGCTCCTCCGAGAGCAGGCGCCTGTTATTGCCGGTCACTATGCCAAGCGCGAAGGCGCTGTCCTTGAGGCTCAACTCCCCGCGCCTGCGGCATTTCCTGACGATGGCGGCCTCGGATGCGGGGATCAGGCTGAACACGAGGTTGGGCGCCCCCTTGAACTCCGAGGGATCGATGAGGCGCTCCCACTTGGGCGTGGCGGACATGACAGGCCTGCCCGAGGGCACGCCGGCCTTGAGCGTCACCGCGGCAAAGCCGGTCATGACCCCGGAGAAGGCCTTGGGGTAGGACTTGATCCGTACAAGGTCGACGCGCTCGAGCAGGAACTTTCGCAGATCGAGGTGGTTTTTGACGCTGAGCGCCGCATCAGGGAGGAGGAAGCAGGCGCTGCCGCCTGACTTGAGCAGCGAGCAGGACTTGGCCAGGATCAGCGAGGCGCTCTCGCCAGAGCTTATCCCCGCGATCGAGGGATCATGGCCCACCCTGGCGCCCCAAGGCGGGTTGGTGGCGATGAAGTCAAAGCGCCTCTCCTCAAGCCCCGTCTCCTCGTCGAGGAAGTCGGCGCAGCGGATGTCGGGGATGAAGTCATGATCGCGGTACTTCAAAAGCAGGTTCGTGCGCGCAAGCATCACGGCCATGGGATCGGAGTCGATGCCGCACAGCTGCCTTGGATCCGGGGCGTCGGATGCAAGCAGGAAGGCCCCGCTGCCGCAGCAGGGATCGAGGAGCATGGCACCATCCATGAGATCCATGCCTTCGAGCATCTCCGAGGCGATGGACCTTGGCGTGTAGTAGCAGCCCTGCTCGTTTCTCTGCCCCTCGCTTAAGTAGCTCTCATAGACGAGGCCCAGGATGTCAGGCTCGTCCGGCAGATCCTCGCCTAAAAGATCCGGGAAGGTCTTAAGGTGCGAGTACTCTGAGAGCGCCTTCTTGCACGAGGGCTTTTGTGCAATTCCCGCGCGGCGCAGCAGGTTCTGGCAGAGCGACCAGAAGGCCTCCATCGCGCCATATCCGTTAGACTCGATGCGCGCAGCCAAAAAGAAGGCTGATAGCGCGTCCTGCTTGCGTTCTGCGTATTCTGCGGGCATGACGCGCCTTTGGGAGCGCGTCTTGTTGGCGCGGCTTTGAAGCCTGCCCTCCGCCATCGTGCCGAGCCTCTTCCAGTTTGAGACCGCGCTCTTGGAGGCGCCGCCGCCCAAGGCCTCTGCAGCCTTGGGAGGCGCCAGAGACGCGTTTTTTTGAGAGCGGTTGCGTGCTGGCATTTGCGGCCTCATGCTCAGGGCCATGCCCTGCGGCATGGCCGGTTGGATGGAAGCAAGCCCAGGCGACGCCCCGGGCCGCGCTTTGCCTCAGTCCACGTTCTCCAACGACTCGTCGGGGAGTTCCTCGCGATCGTAGTTGAGATTCAAGAGCGCGTTGGTCTGCTGCACGGCGGCCATGCCCTTGACCAGCGAGGCGCGCCAGGCGGGGATGAGGCCCGAGCGCTCAAGCGTGTCAACGTAGGAGCACAGCGCGTCGTAGTACTGCTTCCAAAGCTCGTTGGCCTTGGAGAGCTCGGAGGCGTCCTTGGGCGAGACGGCGGTGATGGACTCGAGGCGGTTTGCCAGCTCCTGCTCGTAGGTGCGGTAGTAGCGGGTGTTCTCGTAGGCGCAGATGTCCGGATCGCGGCTTGCGATGCACTGGCGCATCAGGAAGTAGTCGCCAAAGCCGTAGATCTTGTAGAGCGAGAGCAGCGAGAGCGTGAGCTTGGCCCTGGGAGCGGTGCCCACGGCGTCATCGACGTTGTCGTTGAAGAATGAGCTTTCGCGCCAGGCCTTGGCAAAGGCGTCCCACTTTGAGACCACGCCGTCCAGGCCCAGGGTCTTGAAGCCGTTGCCGCCCAGATCTGCGAACACGCCTTTCACGCACTGGTCCGAGGCGTAGAAGTACTCGCTGCCGCCCTCCCCGTCGAAGAACGAGCAAACCGACTCGAGATACTCGCCCGTGACCGTCTTGCCGCCGGTGCCCTGCCTGAAGGCGTTCTTCTGCTTGAGAATGACGCCCGCGGGCATCCCGGCCAGGTGCCAGATGCGCAGGAGCATGGTGCGGTAGATGACCGGCCTCAGCGCCTGGGCCTCGCGCACCTGGGGCAGCGCGGAGCAGAACTCGCGGTAGAACTCCGACCACTCCTTGAGCGCCTCCTCGAAGGTGGAGGCGGCCTTGACGGAGGAGCTGTAGCGTCTTGCAAGCACCGAGGTGTACTTGAGCTGCTCTAGCTCGTAGCGGTTGTCGGTGTCGTAGAGGAAGGTGGTCGGATCGCCTTCGAGGTTCATGATCTCAAAGTACGACTGCGGGTACTGGCGCACCTTGCGACCTCCCGCGAGCGCGTAGAGCGAGAGGTACCACTCGCGCCCGTCGGCCTTGACGTCTTCGCCCGGGACCTCGCCTGCGGCCTGCTCGGCCGCGGCGTTCCACAGCGTCGTGTAGCGGGCGAAGTGCGAACCCTTGGCGTTGAAGATCCCGTCGAGGAAGGAGAGCGGCCCCATGCCCTGGCGCGAGTAGAAGCGGTCAAGGCCGAAGCGGCATCCTGCGGAGTTGTTGAATACGAAGTGCCCGTCGCGGAAGTCGGTGCATAAAGTCTCGAGATCGTCCTTTCCCGGATACTTGGCGAAGCCGCCCTGCGGCCACAGGAGCGATGAGATGAGCGGCTTGTCGCAGGAATAGTCCTTGGTGAGGCACAGCGCGGTGCACTCGGAGGCGACCTTGCGCATCGTGAGATCGGAGCCGGTCATCGGCACCGAGAGCTTCTCGGGGAGCCCCAGGAGCTTTGCGTCCTGCTTTGAGAAGGTGAACTCGAGCATGGGGCTGTCGCGCAGGCTGATGATGAGGGCCTGGTCGATTTGGAACTCAAGCGAGTTCCCCGACACCTCCGCGTAGACCTTGGAGTTCAAGGTGTCGGACTCGACGCCCGCTTGGATCACGAAGTCGTTGTTGAAAGACTGGGGCAGCAGCAGCGTGAAGCGGTAGGAGTAGCCGGTGTTCTTAGCGCACAGCACCGTCTGGACCTGGGTGTCGCGCTCGGTGTTGATGAACGCCGAAACTTCAGCCTCGTCGTCAGAGTACTTGAGCTCTCCTGCCTCCCACATCGGCGCAGCCGCGCACGTGAGCGCGGCGGCAGCTGCCAAGCCACCTGCTAATTTCAGCATTTTTCTTCTATTTTTGTAGTTCTTATAGCTAAATTCCCAAGTGCGTATAGTAACGGAGTTTTGGCGCGCAGGCTCATCGTCTTCTTGAAAATATTTGTCGCTTTCTCAAAACGTTAAGTTTGAAATAGCAAAGGCATTTACAAATTCCGGGCGCAAAAAACCCCGGGAGCTTCCGCATCCCGGGGTCCATCAACTCAGGCGGCTCTTATGCGCCGAAGTTGTCGAAGAAGATCGAGTCGTCCTCGACGCCCAGCGAGTGGAGCATGTCGACGGCCGACTTGGTCATCATCGGAGGTCCGCACATGTAGTACTCGCAGTCCTCCGGGTTCTTGTGGGCCTTGAGGTACTGCTCGTAGAGCACGTTGGCGATGAAGCCGGTCAGGCCGGTCCAGTGGTCCTGGGGCTGAGGATCGGACAGCGCCAGGTGCCAGGTGAAGTTCGGGTGCTCCTTGGCCAGCTGGTTGAAGTCGTCGATGTAGAACGCTTCGCTCAGGGAGCGGGCGCCGTACCAGAACGAGATCTTGCGCTTGGAGTTCAGGCGCTTGAGCTGGTCGAAGATGTGCGAGCGCATCGGGGCCATGCCGGCGCCGCCGCCGATGAACACCATCTCCGCGTCATCCTCCTTGGCAAAGAAGGAGCCGAACGGGCCGGAGATCGTCACCTTGTCGCCAGGCTTGAGGCTCCAGATGTACGAGGACATGATCCCCGGAGGCGCGCTGGGGTTGGAGAACGGAGGCGTGGCAAGACGCACGTTCAGCATGATCAGGCCCTTCTCTCCAGGGTAGTTGGCCATGGAGTAGGCGCGGATGGTCGGGTGGTCAACCTTGGACACGAGCTTGTCGAAGTGGAAGTGCAGGAATGCACCTTTGAACTGCGGCTCGATGTCGAAGTCCTTGTAGTACACGGTGTGCGCAGGAGCCTCGATCTGGATGTAGCCGCCGGCGCGGAACGGAACTTCCTCGCCATCGGGCACCTTCAGGCGCAGCTCCTTGATGAAGGTCGCGACGTTGTGGTTGGAAATGACGGTGCACTCCCACTTCTTGACGCCGAACACCTCAGGCGGGAGCTCGATGTTCATGTCGTTCTTGACGGAAACCTGGCATGCAAGACGCCAGCCTTCCTTGATCTCGCGCTTGGTGAAGTGCGAGTACTCGACCGGGACGACGTTGCCGCCGCCGGAGACCACCTTGAGGCGGCACTGGCCGCAGGCGCCGCGTCCGCCGCAGGCGGAGGAGACGAACACGCCCTTGTCAGAAAGGGTGTTCAGCAGCTTGCCGCCGGCCGGGACAGTCATTGCCAGCTTCGGATCGCCGTTGACGCCGATGGTCACATCTCCCGATTTGACCAGGAACTTCTTGGCGATGACGATCAGGGCGACGAGTACGGCGATGATGACAACGAACATCACCACGCCGGCTACGATTGTTTCCATGTATCCTTATCCCCCTGTTAGAGCTGGATACCAGAGAAGGACATGAAGGCGATGGCCATCAGTCCCGCAGTGATAAAGGTTAACGGCAGCCCGTGCAGGCCGGCAGGCGCGTCAGCGTACTTGAGGCGCTCGCGGATTGCGGCCAGCAGGATGATTGCCAGGGCCCATGAGGCGCCCGAGCCGAATCCGTAGACCACCGACTCCGGGAAGTTGTAATCGCGCTGGACCATGAAGGACACGCCCGCGAAGATAACGCAGTTGACGGTGATGAGCGGAAGGAAGATGCCCAGGGCGGCGTACAGCGAAGGCACGTACTTGTCCAGGAACATCTCCAGCACCTGCACGATTGCGGCGATGACGCCGATGTAGGTGATGAAGCTCAGGAACGAGAGGTCGAGGCCGGGAGCCAGGGCATCGGGCTTGAGGATGTAGGTGTTGATCAGGTTGTTGGCCGGAACAGCCAGCACCTGGACCATGATCACCGCGCATCCGAGGCCTGCGGCAGTGGACACCTTCTTGGACACGGCCAGGAAGGTGCACATGCCCAGGAAGAAGGCCAGGGCCATGTTCTGGATGAAGATGCTCTGGACCAAGAGGGAAATGTAATGCTGCAACATTATCAGTAATCCTCCCTGTGGGTGTCATACTCCCTGGGTTCCTGGAGATCCTTGCGGAAGGTCTTCACCAGCCAGATCAGGGATCCGAGCAGGAAGAAGCCGCAAGGCGGCATCACCAGGAGACCGCAGGGCACGTACCAGCCGCCGTTGTTGACGGTCTGGAACACGGTCATGCCGAACCAGGTTCCCGCGCCGAAGATCTCGCGGATCGTGCCGACGACGCAAAGCACCATCAGGTAGCCGAGGCCGTTGCCCAAGCCGTCCATGAACGAGGAGAGCGGCGGGTACTTGAGGGCGAAGCCCTCGGTGCGGCCCATCACGATGCAGTTCGTGATGATCAGGCCGACGTACACGGAAAGCTGCTTGGACAGGTCGTATGCGAATGCCCTTAGGATCTGGTCAACCAGGATCACGAGGGACGCGATGATCGTCATCTGGGCGATGATTCGCACGCTGCCCGGGATGAGCTTGCGCACGCAGGACACGGCCAGGTTGGAGAACGCGGTGACGGCGGTCACTGCGATGCCCATGACGAACGCGGTCTTCATGCTAGAAGTGACCGCAAGCGAAGAGCAGATGCCCAGGACCTGGATCATCACCGGGTTGTTGGCGATGAGCGGCTCCAGGAATGCCTGCTTTGCGCTGGGAGCTTTCACAGCTTCAGTCATTTGATGATCTCCCCCTTGCTGAGATTCTTCAGGAAAGGCTGGTAGGCCTTGCCGAGCCAGTAGTGCGAGAAGCCGTCAACGCCGCGGCTGGTCAGGGTGGCGCCGGAGAGGGCGTCGACCTGGAAGTCCTTGCCAGCGCCCTGGTGGTCGGCGTGCTTCATGATGCCGAACTTGTAGGCGCCGGACTGGTCGTTGACATGCTTGTCAACCCAGAGCGCCTGCCAGCGCGGATTCTCGATCTCGCCGCCCAGGCCCGGGGTCTCGCCATGGTCGTAGAAGGTGACGCCCTTGATGGTGTTGCCATCCTTGGGGTCGACTGCGACATAGCCATAGATGGTCGACCACAGGCCCTGGCCGTAGAACGGCAGGATCACGCGGACAACCTTGCCCTGGTCATCCTTGGAGAAGTAGATCGGCATGAGCTTGGAGCGGGTCCTGATCCCGGCGGTGTCGTCATCCTTGGCGATGGCCTCCGAGGTCTCCGGCTTCTTGCCCAGCGACTTGAAGTCGTAGCCGTCGATCTTCTCCTGGGACAGGCCGTTGTCAGCCAAAGCGCCGCTGTCAACGTCCAGCAGGTGCGCCTCGATGTGCTTCTTGTAGGTGGCGGCGATGCTGCCCTCCACGTCAAAGCCCGAGACCTTGAGGATGTTGCTCTGGCGGTCGTTCGCGATGGCGGCGGCCTTGTACGGATTGAGGGCCACCACGGCGCTGGAGACCAGCACGGAGCAGACCAGGCAGAATCCGATGATGATTACGAACGTACCAAGTACGGAGTCTTTATTCAGCTTGAACACGGATGCGTCTCCTCTGGATATTGCGCTTCGTTGCCAGGTAGTCGAACAGAGGGGCCCAGCAGTTAGCGAACAGGATGGCCAGCATCATGCCCTCAGGGTACGCGGGGTTGACCACGCGGATGAGGATCACCATGACGCCGATCAGGAGGCCGAAGGCCCACTTGCCCGGGTTGGTGAAGGCGCTGGAGACAGGGTCGGTCGCCATGAAGACGGTGCCGAAGGCAAAGCCGCCCAAGACGAGGTGCCACTGGAAAGGCATCGCGAACATCGGGTTGGTCGCAGAGCCGATCGCGTTGAACAGCGAGGCGGTCAGGAACGCGCCGACGACCACGCCGAGCATGATCCTCCAGGAGGCGATCCCGGTGACCAGGATGATGAACGCGCCGACGAGGATCATCAGGGTCGAGCCTTCGCCGATGCTGCCCGGGATGTTGCCCAGGAAGGCATCCATCCAGGTGATGGTGTTGCCTGCGGCATCCTTGAGGGCCTCAGCGCCGCCTGCCGACCACTGGGCCAGCGGGGTTGCGCCGGAGAAGCCGTCGACCGGAACCCAGCAGTTGGTGCCGGAGATGTAGGCAGGGTACGCGAAGAACAGGAACGCGCGGCCGCAGAGAGCCGGGTTGATGAAGTTGCGTCCGGTGCCGCCGAACATCTCCTTGCCGATCAGCACGCCGAAGGTGATGCCCAGCGCAGCCTGCCAAAGAGGCAGGGTGGGCGGGACGATCAGCGCAAACAGGATGGAGGTCACGAAGAAGCCCTCGTTGATCTCGTGCTTGCGGACGATGCAGAACAGCACTTCCCAGAACGCGCCCACCACGAACACCACGATGTAGATCGGGAGGAAGTAGATGGCGCCCAGGATGAAGCGGCTCCAGAACCCTGCGTCAGCGCCCAGGCTGCCGCCAAGGATCTGGAGGATCGCGTAGTGCCAGTCAGCGCTGAACAGGCTGTAGGAGGCGCCTGCGACGTCAGAGGCGTTGGGCAGGCTGGCGATGGCGTTGATGGTCTGGTTGCCGACGTTGTACCAGCCCCAGAACATCGCGGGGAACACTGCCAGCCAGACGATGATCATGATGCGCTTCATGTCGGTGAAGTCGCGCACATGGGTCCTGCCGGTGGTGACCCTGCCGCTGCTGTACAGGAACGTGAACGTTCCCTCGAAGAGCGGGTAGAACCACGAAAGCAGTCCGCCCTTGGTGAACAGCAGCGAGTATTTCTTCAGAAGATTAAGCACTCTTTTAACCCTCCACTTCGATCTTGGTCAGGCTTCTGCGCAGCAGCGGACCGTAGTCGATCTTGCCGGGGCAGACGTAGGTGCACAGGGCCACATCCTCTTCGGAGAGCTCCAGTATGCCCAGAAGGACCGCCTGATCGGTGTCGTTCATGTCGATGGCGCGCATGAGCATGGTCGCCTCGACGTCCTGCGGCATGACCTTCTCGTAGGTGCCGATCGGGAGGATCGGGCGCGGGCCGCCGTTCAAGGCGGTGTTGAAGGTGTACTCGGACGGCTTGATGAAGCCGGAGAGGAACGCGCGGGTCACGGAGTGGCGGTGCGCGCCGATGCCCATCCAGTTCTTCAGGAAGAACTCGTTCTGGTTGCCCTCCTCGAGGAAGGCGATGCCGTTGTGGAAGCGGCCCAGGAAGTTGAACGGGGCTTCGACCTTGTTGCCGTAGAGCACGGAGCCGGAGATGACGCGGACGCCCTGCTTGGACTCCTCGTACTCGCCTCCAACCAGCTCGTCGATGCAGGCGCCCTGCACGGTGGAGATCAGGCGCGGGTTCTTGGCCAGCGGGCCGCCTAAGGAGACGACGCGGCGGTTGTAGTACTCGCCCTCGGTGAAGAGGTGGCCAATGGCGATCACGTCCTGGTAGCCGATGTGCCACACCGTCTTGGTCTCGGAGACCGGATCAAGGTAGTGGATATGGGTGCCGGCAAGCCCTGCCGGGTGCGGGCCAACGAAGGTCTCGACCTTGATGTTGGAAGCCTCGGGAACCGGGAGGTCCTGCTCGCCCTTGCAGACGTAGACGGGAATGTCACCTATGCGGCTTAGGACCACCAGGCCGTCTTTGAAGGCATCAGCCTCGGCATCGATGACCACCTTGGCGTCAGGGGCCAGGGGGTTGGTGTCCATGGCGGTGACGAAGATGGAGTGCGGGAGGGTGCCGACTTTCGGGCTCTTGTCGAACGGGCGGGTGCGGAAGGCGACCCACATGCCCGACTCGAGGAGCTCGTCCGTGACGTCCTTGGATGAAAGCGAGGACAGCTTGTCCGAGGGAGTCTTGCGGAACTCCACGCTCTCACCTTCAGGATCCGCCTGAATGACAACATTCTGGAACACGCGGCGCACCCCGCGGGTCACTGCCTTCACAGTGCCTGCCACGGGAGCGGTGAAGCGCACACCAGGATTTTTCTTGTCTTCAAAGAGGACCTGACCTTTCTTGACCTGCTGGCCGGCCTCAACCGCCATCGAAGGACGCATGCCCTGGTAATCAGGGCCCATGAGCCCGACAGTCTTGACTGCCGGCCCTTCGCTGATGGCCTGTTTAGGCTTGCCACCGATAGGCAGATCCAATCCTTTTTTGATTTTGATCATAGGTGACGATTCCAACTTAAAAATGCCCGGGGCATTGATGCCCCAAAGGATGCAGCGCTTGGAAACCAAGCCTTCTTTTTGAAAAAAACGTGATCACCGGGCGCTTTTGCACCCGGTAAATTTTATCACAGAATTTGGAATAGGCCGTGAGGCATCAAGGTTAAGGAAATGCGTGAGAGCATGGCGCAAAGCGGCTTGCGAAAGCGTGAAATGTCAGGAAAAAGCGCCCTGCCCGCCATCCAAAACCGAGCGCGGGAGCCGTGCAAAAGTTGCACAAAAGCCCATTGCCGCAAGCGTTTGCACCGGCTGCCCTGCATCCTGCTTTTTATTAAGACGGGCCTTCTCAGGCGGCATCCTGCCCTGGCTTCGGCGGGGCCACCCAGATGAGCAGGATCATCCCCGGCAGCGCGAGCGCCACGCAGAGGATGAAGAAGTTCTCCCAGCCCAGGGAGCTTATGAGGATCCCGGTCATCGCGTTGCAGAAAGTGCGCGGGACTGCCGAGAGCGAGGTCAGAAGCGCGAACTGAGTTGCGGTGTACTCGGGGTTGGTGGCCGAGGCGATGTAGGAGACGAAGGCCGCGGTGCCAAGCCCCGAGCCCAGCGCCTCGGCGCCCACGGCAAGCGAGAAGAGCCACAGCGAGGGCACCCCGGACTTGCCCGCGTGCGCAAGCAGCGCGAAGGCGGCGATGGTGATCATCTGCCCTGCCCCGAAGATCCAAAGCGCGCGGCTGATGCCGATCCTCAGCATGAAGAGCCCGCCCAGGAGCCCGCCTGCCACCGTGGACCACAGCCCCACGTTCTTGGCGATGATCCCGATGGTCGCAAGATCGTAGCCCAGGTCGATGTAGAAGGGCGTTGCCAGCGCCGTGGCCATCGAGTCACCGAGCTTGTAGAAGAACACGAAGGCGATGATTAGCAGCGCGTGGCGGATCCCGTTGCGCCCGATGAAGTCGCGCCAGGGCTCGACCACCGCGGCCTTGAGCGTGCGCGGGGCGGCGGCGCAGGGCTTCTCATGCATGCGCAGCGTGATGATGAACCCCGGGAGCAGGCACAGCGCGGTGAGCACGAACACCGCGCCCCAGGGCAGGAACTGCGCGAGGATGAGCGACAGCCCGCCCGGCACGAGGCCCGCGACGCGGTAGGCGTTCACGAACAGCGAGTTGCCAAGGCCCATCTCGCTGTCGCTTAGGATCTCGCGGCGGAAGGCGTCGATGGCGATGTCCTGCGTCGCCGAGCACACCGCGGTGGCAAGCGCGAGCCAGGCTGCGGCCAGGATGCTCCCGCCGCAAAGCCCCATAAGGGCTATCGAGGCCATGAGCAGGATCTGCGTAAGCAGGATCCAGCCGCGCCTGCGGCCCAGATGGAGGATCTCGAAGCGATCGAGCAGCGGGGCCCAGGCGAACTTCCAGGTGTAGGGGATCATCACCAGCGAGAAGAAGCCGATGACGCTCAGATCGGCCCCCTGCTTGCGCAGGAAGGCCGAGAGGAGGGTGATGAGCACGTACAGCGGCATGCCCGACGAGAAGCCGAGCACGATGCACGCGCCCATCCTCGGCGATAAGATCGCCGCGAGGGCGCTTCTTGGCGATCCCGCCATCAGGAGGTCAGTCCCTGAAGTTCTCGAACTGCAGCGGCTGCTCTATTTCAGCCTTGCGCACCAGCGCGATAGCCGCCTGGAGATCGTCACGCTTCTTGCCACTCACGCGCACGGTGTCGCCGTCCATCTTCGGGTCGACCTTGAGCTTGGCGTCCTTGATGATCTTGATGATCTTCTTTGCAAGATCCCTGTCGATGCCCTGCTTGAACGAGACAGTTTGCACCGAGCGCTTGCCCGAGCGGGTCACCGCAGAGAACTCTGCGGAACCTGCCTCGATGCCGCGCTTGGCAAGCTTAGTCCTCAGGATCTCGTCCATCTGCTGGATCTGGAACTCCTCGGGGGCGTCGAGCTTGACCTCGAGGCTCTCCTTTGAGAGCGCATACGAGGACTCGGTGCCGCGGAAGTCGTAGCGGCCCTGGAGCTCGCGGGAGGCGTTGTCGACCGCGTTCTGGACCTCGTCCTTCTTGATCTTGGAAACAATGTCAAATGACGGCATGGGTTTTCTCCTTATGGGTTTGAAGGGCGTACTGGTCATCAAGGGCCGACCCGCCCAGGAAGGGCTTGAGCCGCTCCATGATCCCGTCCGCGTCGAGCCTGAGCTCCCGGAGGATCGAGGATCGCGAGTCCTCCATGATGAAGCGGTCGGGGATCCCCGCGCAGATCACGCGGCAGCGGTAGCCCTTCTCCTCGAAGTAGGCAGCGATCTCCTCGCCGATCCCGCCCTCGCGCGCGCCCTCCTCAACGGTCATGAGCACGCGGCAGCTCCTGCCGACGCGGTCCAGGAAGCCGTAGTCCAAGGGCTTTATGAAGCGCATGTCGGCAAGCGTGATCCCCCTCTCCGAGCACGGCTTCTCAAGGGAGACGGCAATCGGCCCGAAGGCGGCGACGGCGACATCGCCGCCGCGGTCGGTGAGCACGCGCGCCTTTCCGATCTCGATGGTCTCGCCAGGGCCGACCTCGCGCCCCGAGCGCTCGCCCTCGGCACGGGGGAAGCGCACGACGCACGGGTGCCCCAGCGCGTAACCCGTGTTGAGCATCAGCGACTCCTCGTCCAAGGTCGAGGGGGCCATGATCACGAGGTTTGGCACCGTGCGCATGTAGGCGATGTCAAAGCAGCCCTGGTGCGAGGGGCCGTCGGGGCCGACGATGCCGCCGCGGTCGACGCAGAGCATGATCGGCAGATCCTGGAGCGCACAGTCGTGGATTATCCCGTCGTAGGCGCGCTGCAGGAAGGTGCTGTAGATGTTCACGACCGGCCTCAAGCCGCCTGCGGCCAGGCCCGACGCGAAGATCATCGCGTGCTGCTCGGCGATGCCGACGTCGTAGAACTGATCGGGGAACTTGGCGGCGAACTCCGACATCCCCGAGCCCACGCGCATGGCCGGCGTGATCGCGGCCAGGCGCTTGTCGATGGCCCCGCGCTGGCACAGCCAGCGGCCGAACTGCGAGGAGAAGGTGCGGTCGGAGTTCTTGGGGACCTCTATGCCATGTTCGGGATCGAACACCGGCACGCCGTGGTATCCCGTGGGATCGGCCTCGGCCGGCGGGTAGCCCTTGCCCTTTTTCGTGAAGACGTGCAGGAACTGCAGCCCGCCTATGGCCTTGAGGTTGCGCAGCACCGCGATGAGCCCCAGCACGTCGTGCCCGTCCACCGGGCCTGAGTAGTTGAAGCCAAGCTCCTCGAAGAGCGTGCCGGGCATGACCATGCCCTTGACGTGCTCCTGGGCGCGAAGCGCGAACTCGTGGATGGCTGGGAGCTTGCGCAGCACCTGCTGGCCGCCCTTCATGAGCTTGACGTAGTGGGGGTTGGTCAGGATGGTGGTGAGGCGGCGGGCGACGGCGCCGACGTTGTGGGAGATCGACATCTCGTTGTCGTTGAGGATCACGAGCATGTTGAGATCCCTCATCTCGCCAGCGTTGTTCATCGCCTCGTAGGCAGCCCCGCCCGAGAGCGCCCCGTCGCCGATGACGGCGACAGTCTCGTTAGAAAGCCCCAGGCGCTTGGATGCCACGGCAAGACCGAGCGCCGAGCCTATGGAGGTCGAGGCGTGTCCGGTGCTTATGAGGTCATAGGGGGTCTCGCCGCGCCAGATGAAGGCGTGCAGGCCGTTCTTCTTGCGGATGGTCCTGAGCTCGTCGCGGTGCCCCGTGAGGATCTTGTGGGGATAGGCCTGGTGGCCCACGTCCCACACCAGCTTGTCATCAGGCGTGTTGAAGACGTAGTGGATGGCAACAGCAAGCTCAACTGTGGCAAGGCCCGAGGCCAGGTGGCCTGCGGTCTTGCTCACGGTTTCAATGAGGTATTCGCGAAGCTCCGAGCACAGCTGGGGCAGCTCGCTTTCGCTCAGCTTCCTCAGATCCGCGGGGCTGTTTATGCTTTCAAGCAGCTTTCCCATGCGCTCAGTGATCCCTGCTGACTGTGAAGTCGGCAAACTGCGAGAGAAGCGAGGTGTCGCCCTTGATGGCCAAAAGCGCGTCCTTGGCGGCGTCTGCAGCCTCGCGGGCGCAGCGCTTGGCGCCTTCTATTCCAAGAAGCGACGGGTAGGTGCTCTTCTCCTTCTCAAGATCCGATCCTGCGTTCTTGCCCAAGGTGGCGCTGTCCTCGGTGACGTCCATGACGTCATCCCAGACCTGGAAGGCCAGTCCCACATGGCGCGCGTACGCATCGAGCGCCTCGATGTCGCCGGGATCCCTCTCCCCGCCGCACTGCGCCCCCATGAGCACGGCCGCGCGGATGAGCGCGCCGGTCTTCTTGGAGTGCAGCTTGCGCAGCGGCTCGAGCGCAAGGTGCTGGTGCTCGGCCTCAAGGTCGAGCGACTGCCCGCCGCACATGCCCTCGTAGCCCGCGCCGCAGGCGAGGATGCTGGTGAGCCTGGCGCATGATGACGGGGCCATACCCGAGCGCGGATCGGAGAGGATCTGGAAGGCGAGGGCCTGCAGGGTGTCGCCTATGAGCAGCGCTCCGGCCTGGCCGAACTTCACGTGGACGGTGGGGTTGCCGCGGCGCATAGTGTCGTTGTCCATCTCGGGCATGTCGTCATGGACGAGCGAGTAGGAGTGCACGCACTCGACGGCGGCTGCCGCATAGTCGAGCATGGACTCGGGGGTGCCGTAGAGGCGCCCTGCTGCAAACGCCAGCACCGGGCGGGCGCGCTTGCCGCCTAGGAGCAGCGCGTAGGCCACGCCTTCCTTCAATGAAGGGACATCGTTTGAGAGGTAATCGACATAGGAGCGCATGAACGAGGTGACGCGCTCCCGCACCGATGATGCGAATGCGCCAAGTTCCATGCCGCTCACCACTGTTCCTCCTCCGGATCCTGCCCGTCCTGGGCGGGGGCGTCTTCCATGGCCTTGCGTGCCTTCTCGCGGGCGATGGTGACCTTCTGGCTCATCTCGTCGAGCATGGCCTTGCACTTGACGGCGGTGCTCATGCCTTCCATGTAGGCCTTGATCGACTCGTCGACGGTCATGTTGCCGCCCTCGAGCTTCTCGACCTGCGACTCAAGCTCCCTGATGAGCTCGTCGAGCGTCTTTTCCTTGGATGGTTTTGCAGATGCCAAGGCTTGCCTCCTTGAGCAACGCCCCCGGGGAGGCCCCGGGGGCGGGTGGGTTAAGAGCGAAGCTGCGCGCCGAGCTTGCCGGATGCCTCTTCAACTATGGACTTTGCGATCGCGTCGACCTGGGCGTCCTCGAGCGTGCGGGCGGGATCGCGCAGGACCACGCCCAGCGCCACGCTGCGCGCGGCGCCAAGCTTCTCGTCCTCGAACACGTCGAACACGAGCATGTCCTCAAGCAGCGCGCCCGCCTTGCCGCGGACCACGTCAAGCAGAGAGGCGACGCTGACGTCCTTGGAGATCACGAACGCGAAGTCGCGGCGGACCGACGGGAACTTCGAGAGCGGCTTGTAGGCGGGGATGGCGCGGGAGGCGATGGCCTGGCGCTCGATCTCGAACACGCCGACCTTGCCCTTGAGGCCGAGCTGCTTCATCGCTATCGGGTGGAGCATGCCGACGAAGCCGACCTTGACGCCGTCCTTGTAGATGTCGGCGCCCTGGCCCGGATGCAGCGCGCGCTCGGTGGTGCGCCTGAACTCGAAGGCCTCTGGATCAGCTGTGACGGACAGGAGCTGCTCGACATCGCCCTTCATGTCGAAGAAGTCGACGCCGTGCTGCCTGATGCCCCAGGTCTCGTCGTAGCGCTCGCCGGCGGCGACGCCTGCGACCATCGGATCCTGGCGCACGCCGTTCTCGGCATGCTCGTCCTTGATGTAGCGCAGCCCCTGCTCGAACAGGCGCACGCGCTTCTGCTGGCGGTTGAGGTTGTACTTGGCCGCCTCGCACAGCGCCGGCAGCAGCGTGGTGCGCATCGCCGAGAGCTCGGGGGAGATCGGCGAGGTGAGCATCAGCGGGCTGATGTCGTTGAAGGCCTTGATCCAGTCGGGGTGGGTGAAGGAGTAGGTGATGGCCTCGCTGTAGCCGCGGGAGACCAGGGCCTGCTTGATCTCGCGGTCCTGGACGTCCTCCTCGCGCTGGGGCTTCATCACGAGCGCCGCGACCTGAGAGGTTGCAGGGATCGAGTCGTAGCCGTAGATCCTGGCGACCTCCTCGACGAGATCCTCCTCGATCGCGATGTCGAAGCGGAACGACGGCGAGGTGCAGGTGACGCCCTGGTCGTCGGCAGCAGGCGAGAGCTCGAGGCGGTCGAGGATGTCGAAGACGGCCTTGCGGTCGATGGTCTCGCCGAGCACGCGGTCGAGCTTTGAATAGCGCAGGCGAATGGGCTTGTGCTGCGGGATGTCCTGCTCGCTCACGGCCTCGGTGATGGGGCCGGCCTGCCCGCCTGCGATGTCGAGCAGCAGCTGCGTGGCGCGCTCGAGGGCGCGGCGCTGGCCGTCGTGGTCGACGCCCCTCTCGAAGCGGTGGGCCGCCTCAGTGTCCAACCCGTACTCGCGGGCGCGGCCCTTGATGGCGTCAGGCGCGAAGAAGGCGCTCTCAAGGAGCACGTCGCGCGTGTCCTCGCTGATCCCGGACTTCTCGCCCCCGAAGATGCCTGCCAGGGCCGCGGGGCCCTCGCTGTCGCAGACGACCAGGGTGTTGGGCTTGAGCGTGAGATCCTCGCCTGAGAGGACGCGGAGCTTCTCTCCTTCCCTGGCCTTCCTCACGATGATGCGGCCCTTGAGCATGCCGAGGTCGAAGGAGTGCATCGGCTGGCTGTACTCGAGCATGACGTAGTTGGTGACGTCGACGATGGGGCTGATGGCCCTGATCCCGCAGCGGCGCAGGCGCTCGGTCATCCAAAGCGGGCTCTTGGCCTTCTGGTTGACGTTGCGGATGACGCGGCAGAGGTAGCGCGGGCAGGCGGCCTTGTCCTCCACGTCGACCTCGAAGCGGTCGTCGATGGAGGCGGGGACCGGCTTGACCTCGGGGGCCTTGAGCTTCTGACCGGTGAGCACCGCGACCTCGCGGGCGATGCCCATGATGCCCAGGCAGTCGGCGCGGTTGGTGGTGAGGTCCACGTCGACCACGGTGTCGTCAAGCTTGAAGTAGTCGTGGACGTCCGTGCCTACCGGGGCGTCGTCCGGCAACTCGATGATGCCGTCGGACTCCTCGGCCATGCCGAGCTCCTTGTAGGAGCAGAGCATGCCGAAGGACTCGACGCCGCGCAGCTTCGCGGGCTTCATCTTCATGTCGCCGACGCATCCGCCGATGAGCGCGCAGCAGGTCTTGAGGCCTGCGCGGACGTTCGGGGCGCCGCAGACTATCTGGAGGATCTCGCCGGTGCCGGCATCGACCTTGGTGACGTGCATGTGGTCGGAGTCCGGGTGCGGGACGCACTCGAGCACCTTGGCCACGACGACCTTTTCAAACTTGCCGCAGGGGGCGGAGGCGGTGTCGACCTCGAGGCCGGCCATGGTGATGCGGTCGCACAGCTCCTCGGAGCTGAGCTTGTTGGGGACCAGTTCGTCAACCCATCTCTTGTTGAATAGCATGATTCTGTCTTCTTCCTAAATCCGTGGTGGCCGCATTCAGGCAAACTGCCTGAGGAAGCGCAGATCGTTCTCGAAGAACGCGCGCAGGTCGTTCACGCCGTAGCGCAGCATGGTGAGCCTTTCGATGCCCATGCCGAACGCGTAGCCAGTGTACCTGTCGGTGTCGATGCCCAGGTTGCGCAGCACGTTGGGGTGGACCATGCCGCAGCCGAGCACCTCGAGCCACTTGCCGCCCTTGCGCCTCAAGTCAGCCTCGGCCGAGGGCTCGGTGAACGGGAAGTAGGAGGGGCGGAAGCGCACCTCGAGCTCCTCCTCGAAGAAGTTGAGGAGGAAGGTGTGGAGCACGCCCTTGAGGTCGGAGAACGAGACGTTCTCATCGACCACCAGGCCCTCGACCTGGTGGAACATCGGGGTGTGGGTCATGTCGTAGTCGTTGCGGTAGACCCTTCCCGGGGCGATCATCCTGATGGGCGGCTTCTGGACTTCCATGCAGCGGATCTGCACCGAGGAGGTCTGGGAGCGGAGCAGCAGCCCGTTCTCGAGCATGAAGGTGTCGTGCGACGCGCGCGCCGGGTGGTTGGGCGGCAGGTTCAGCGCGTCGAAGTTGTGGTAGTCGTCCTCGATCTCCGGGCCGCCGACCACGTCGAAGCCCATCGACCCGAAGAGCTCGCGGATGCGCTGCACGGTGCGGCTGACCGGGTGGATGGTGCCCTCCGCGTCGCGGCGGCCAGGCAGGGAGATGTCGACAGTCTCGGAGCTGAGCTTCTTCTCAAGCTCCGCGCGCTCCATCTCGTCATGGCGCGACTGTATGGCGTCGGCCACGGCCTGGCGGGCGGCGTTGATCACCGCGCCGCGGGCCGGGCGCTCTTCCTTGGAGAGGGCTCCAAGTTCGCGCATGAAGCCGGCGAACACGCCCTTCTTTCCAAGATAATCGACCCTGACCGCGTCCAGGGCCTGCAGATCCGAGGCGGCAGCGGCAGCCTTTACGCCGTTGTCCCTGGCTTCCTCTAATTTGTCCATCTTCTAATGCTCACGACTTTGCCGGGGCGCCTTGCCCCGCATTTGGTTGCTAGTTTGTGATCCCATCATTATCGCCTGTTTGGCAGGTTTTGGAAACAGCGCAGGTGCGGGCTAGGCAGGAACGGCAAGGGCTGGGCGGGCTGATTTTCGATCCCGCAAAGCCCAGCGCCTTAAAACGCCGCCAGGCGCCCCGCCCTGAAAGCCGCGCCGCCCCCGCCCTGTTAAAATGGCACCACTGTTCCAAGGATGATTTCCTCATGAAGCTATTCCACCCGCTCGCGGCATCGCTGGCCCTGCGCTGCATCTTCTCAGGCAGGAACCACCGCTTCGCGAGCTTTGTCGCCCTGCTGGCGGTGCTCGGCACCGCCATAGGAGTCTGCGCGCTCATCACCGTGTCCTCGGTCATGCAGTCGCTCCAGGGCAGGCTCAGCGACTCCCTGCTCTCGACCGCGCCCCACGTGGTGGTGGCGGCAGCGCAGGATAAGATCCCCGCCCTCCTCAAGATCCCCCACGTCAATGCCGCAGGCCCGTTCGTGAGCGGCCGCGTGCTCGCCCAGTCAAGGCGCGGCATGGGGCTTTTGAACCTCATGGGCTACGATCCTGCGCAGGTGCAGCTTGCCCGAGGCGTCCAGCCGGCCGACCTGGGCAAGGTGCCGCCCAAGGGAAGCTTCTCCATAAACGCCGGCGCCTCGCTCTACGACCGCTTCGCGCTCGAGCCTGGTGATCCAATAAAGCTCGTCTCGACCATCAACGCCCGCTACACGCCCGCCGGCCTCACCCCGGTGCGCCGCACCTTCACGCTCGAGGGCTACCTGCCTTCCCTGCGCACGAGCGGGGTCATCGACGCGGTGGCAAACCTCGATGACGCCAGGAGGCTCCTGCGCATTCCGCCTGAGCAGTTCCGCGTAAGGCTCTGGCTCGACTCGCCGTTCAACGCCGCCAAAGTCGAGGAGTCCTTGGATGCGATGGGGCTTTCATACGAGGACTGGCGGCAGTCCCAGGGCGAGTTCTTCAGGTCGGTTGCGATGGAGCGGCTCTCGATGATGGTCATGCTCTTCCTCATCGTCATCGCCGCGGCCTTCAACATCCTCTCAGCGCTTGCGATGACCGTGAGCGCGAGGATCCGCGAGATCGCCGTGCTCAAGACCATGGGCATGAAGTCATCAGGAGTGGTCGGGATCTTCACGGCCGAGGGGCTGATCCTAGGAGGCGCGGGCTGCCTTGTTGGAACCGTGGGCGGCGTGCTGCTTGCAACCCACTCGGGGACGCTTCTGTGGCTCCTGGGCGTGCCCTCGGGGCGCACGCTCGTGGTCACGGCGCACCCGGGCACCGTCGCGCTCATCTCCCTGCTCTCGCTGGGGCTTTGCGTGCTCTGCACCCTCTATCCCGCCATCAAGGCCGCTGCGGCCGATCCGGCCAGGAACCTCGCATCGGAGTGAATAAAATGAACGACACCATACTCAAGGCCTTGAACATCAGGAAGGCTTACCGCGAGGGGAGCATCTCCACGCAGGTGCTGCGAGGGGCCAGCATGGAGGCCCGCCGCGGCATGGCCACCGCGATCATCGGCCGCTCGGGCTCAGGAAAGAGCACGCTCCTGCACATCCTTGGCACCCTCGACACCCCCGACAGCGGCAGCCTGATGTTCAACGGGGAGGATCTCACCAAGCTCAGCGACTCCCAGAAGGCCGCCTTCCGCTCGAAGAACCTGGGCTTCGTCTACCAGTTCCACCACCTGCTCCCCGACTTCTCGGCCTTGGAGAACGTGATGATGCCGCTGCTCATCGCCGGGATGGGGATGAGGCAGGCGCGGCAACGCGCCGCAGAGTATCTCTCACTGGTGGGGCTTGAGGGCAAGTTCTCAAGCCGCCCCTCGGAGATGTCAGGCGGCGAGCGCCAGCGCGCGGCCATCGCGCGCGCCCTCTGCCCGCGCCCCTCGCTCATCCTCGCCGACGAGCCCACCGGCAACCTCGATGCGAAGAACGCCCAGGCAGTGTTCGACCTCTTCACCACCCTCACGAAGAAGGACGGCGCGGCGGTGGTCATGGTCACCCACGACAACTCGCTGGCCGCGCGCTGCGACCGCGTGCTCACGATAAGCGACGGGGTGATCGCAGATGCGTGACCTCTTCACACTGAGGATGGCCTGGCGCCTGACCCGCTCGCGCCGCTACGGCCCGCTGGCCCGCTTCATGTCGCTGGCCTCGGCAGCCGGGATCACGCTGGGCGTCGCCGCCCTCATCATCGGGCTCTCGGCGATGAACGGCTTCGAGCGCGAGCTTGAAAACCGCGTGCTCGCGGTGATCCCCGCAGGCACCCTGACCTCGGGCCCCGACGGCTTCATGCACTTGGACGAGGACCTAAAGGAGCTCTCGAAGGACCCGTCAGTCACCTACGCCGAGCCTGCAAGCGGACGAGACGCCATCCTAAGCTCAGGCGGGAACTTCGCGCCGGTGCAGGTGACGGGCGTGGCCGACGGCACGCATGCCCAGGAGGCCATGGCCAAGTTCTCCACCGTAAAGTCGATCCCAAGGAAAGGGGAGGACGGCGTGCCCTCGATAGTGCTGGGGCGCGGCGCGGCCAAGGCCCTGGGAGCATCAGAGGGCTCGACCATCACCGTGATGTCGGCATCGGACGGCTCGCTCGACGGCGGCGGCTTTGAGGCCAGGGTGGCCGGGATCTTCAACATCGGGGGCCAGATGGACGGCATGCTGGCCTTCATGAGGCTCGAGGACGCCGTGGAGTCCTCAGGGCTCAAGGCCCCCAACCTCATACTCCTGGGCTGCGGCGACCTGCTCAAGGCCCCGGATCAGCTCTACTTCGCAGCGATGCGCCTGCACGAGCGCGCCGCGCTCTCGACCTGGATGGACACCCAGGGCAAGCTCTACAACGACATCCAGCTCGTGCGCGGGATCATGTACCTCGCGATGGTGCTCGTGATGGCCGTGGCCTGCTTCAACATCATCGCCAACCTCCTGATGTCGGTCTCCGAGAAGAGCCGCGAGATCGCGATGCTGCGCACCATGGGCGCCACGCGCTCGAAGGTCGTGAGGCTGTTCACGCTCATGGGTTTCCTCCAGGGGGCCCGCGGGACGCTCCTGGGCGCGGCCGCAGGATCGTTCATCGCCGCCTTCCTGACCCCGATCATGAAGGGCGTCGAGCGCGCCTTTGGCATCAAGTTCTTAAACCCCGACGTCTATTTCATCGACTTCATCCCCTCGAGGCTCGAGCTCTCAGACGTCCTGCTCGTCGCCGCGACCGCGCTTGCCATGAGCGTCCTGGCCTCGCTCTTCCCGGCCATCCGCGCCTCCAGGATCGAGCCTGCCCGCGAGCTCAATTCCTGACATTCACAGGCGCGGAAGTTGACGTTGAGAACGCCAGCGGCCGTGCCTATAATCAGCACCGAAAATGGGCTCCAAAATGGTGCCTTGCATTTACTACATTAAAAGAACAGTCAATTGCTAGGAGTGGTTGAATGAAACAGGCTTTGCTCGCCTACGCCAACGGCAGCGAGGACATCGAAATCACCGCAGTGGCGGACGTGCTCTCCCGCGGCGGCCTCAACATCACGAAGGCCGCAGTTGCCCCTTCAGGCACGGTCGAGGTCAAGCTCGCGCACGGCACCCGCGTCGTGTGCGACCGCAACATCGAGGACTGCAGCGGGCGCTATGACGTCATAGTGATCCCAGGCGGCCTCAAGGGCGCCCAGGCCTGCGCCGACAGCGCCAAGCTCAAGGCGCTGCTCCAGGACCAGCAGGAGCACAGCAGGCTCATCGCCGCCATCTGCGCGGCCCCGGGCTTCGTGCTCGCCCATGACGGCATCATCACCACCCAGCGCGCCACCGGCTACCCCGGCTGCACCGACGGGATCTCAAACTGCACCACCAAGGGCGTCGAGATCTCAGAGGACGGCCTCATCATCACCGGCAAGGGCCCTGCCTACTCGCTCAAGTTCGCCCTGGCGATCTTAAAGGCCCTCGAGGGCCCGGTGATCGCCCAGAAGGTCGCAGCCGGCATGCTGATGAACGAGCAGAACTGATCTAAATCTAAAGGCCAAAGCGCAGGAAGGCGGGGCATTGCCCCGCCTTCGTCGTACCTGCGCCTCATAGGGCTTTACTGCGGCTTCCTGGCCGGGCGCCACACCTTGACGTTGTGGTGGCCCATCTCCTTGAGCTGGCGGGCCTGCATCTGGCTCATCACGCCCTGATCGCAGTAGAGGGCGTAGGTCCTGGTGTTGTCGAGGCTGGCAAAATCCCTGGCCACGCGGTAGAAGGGCATGGCGATGACCTCGTGGCCTTCGGCTACGACCGGGGCCTTCTGCGCGTCGTCGGGCGAGCGCACGTCGAGCACGATGTCGCGCGGCTCGAGCTCCGGCACCTCCTCGACCACGGTCTTGAGGCGGTCGGCGTCGCGCGGGATCTCGTGGATGTCCACGGCGCGGCTCTTCTCGATGGCGCGGTCGATGAGCCCGGGGTCCATCTTCGCCTCCTCCTCCTCGACGAACTCGCGCTTGGGGCACACGTTCGGGTGGTCGGAGATGACGCCGCAGTACTCGGGCATGGTCTCGGCAAAGCCCGCCGTGCCGATGCGCGCGGCCTCGTCGATGATCTCCTGCTTGTCCATGGTCACCAGCGGCCTGATGATGAGGGTGCTCGTGGCAGCGTCGATGTGCGAGAGGTTCGTGATGGTCTGCGATGACACCTGACCCAGGCTCTCGCCGGTGACCAGCGCCTGCGCGTGGTAGCGCCTGCACACCCTCTCGCCTGCGCGCACCATCATGCGCTTGAGCACCACGCCGCGCACGCCGTGGTGGACCTTCTCGAGGATCTGCCCCACCACTTCCTCAAAAGGCACGGTCACGAAGCGCACCTTGTGGGAGGCGGCGTAGCGGTCCCAGAGGAAGTAGGCCTCCTGCTTGACCCCCAGCTCATGGGCGGTGCCGCCCATGTTGAAGAACAGGTAGTTCACGCGGCAGCCGCGGTGGATGACGCGGTAGGAGGAGACGCCCGAGTCGTAGCCTCCGGAGATGAGCGAGAAGACCTCGCCCTGGGTGCCCACGGGGAATCCGCCCATGCCCTCGATGCGCGCGCCGGTGACGTAGGCAATCTGGCTTTCGATCTCGACGTGGATCGTGACCTCGGGGCTGTCGAGGCTCACCTGCTTGGGCGAAAACTCCGACTTGAACTTGCCCCCCAGGATCCGCTCTGCCTGCTGGGAGTTGAACTCGTGCTGGCCACGGCGGCGCACCCTCACTGCGAAGGTATGCCCGGTGATCGACGGCCCGCACTCGCCCTTGATGGACTCGTAGAGGTCGTCGAGCGTGGTGAAGGCGTACTCCTTCACCTCCATGAACGAATGGATGCCCGGCACGCGCGAGAGCTCGCGCACGGCGTCCTCGCGCGGCACCTCGTCGCCAAAGTCGGCGACTATCTTGTCCCACTGGGAGTCGGCGCGAACTTTGATGCCGTGCGCGGCGCAGGCGTTGGTGAGGTTCTGCCCGACCTGGCGGATGAGCCTGGTGCGCACCGGGCGGCTCTTGATGGAGATCTCAGGGAAGAGGCGGAGTATGAATTTCATGTTTTTCAGACCTGTTTAAGACGCGCAACCCGGGCAGGAAACCTGCCCGGGAGAGGCTGCCGCGCCTTGGCGCGGCATCTTGTGGTGCCTTACTGCTGTTCCTTGTCTTCCTTGCCCTCGGAGTGGCAGCAGCACTCGTGATCGCCATCCTCATGGCCGTGATGGTGATGGCCGCAGCAGCATTCGCCGCCATCCTCATCATCGTGGTGGTGATGGTGCCCGCAGCAGCACTCGCCGTCATCGTCGTCATGATGGTGGTGATGGCCGCAACAGCAGTGGTCGTGATCATGATCCTCGCTGGGGCACTTGCCGTTGGGGTGGGCGTGGCCGTGCTTCTTCTCCTCCTCGGTGGCCTCGCGCACGTCCTTGACCTCGACCAGGAAGGTCAGGGTCTTGCCGGCCAGCGGATGGTTGCCGTCGACGACCACGGTGTTCTCCTTGATCTCCTTGATGACGACCGCGACCGGGCCGCTGTTGGAGTCGGCCTCGAAGACGTTGCCCACCTCGATGGGGAAGTCGCCGAACATGCGGCGGTCGATCTCCTGCACCAGGGTCTTGTCGAACTCGCCGTAGGAGTCCTTGGGGGTGAGGGTCACGGTGAAGGAGTCGCCCTTCTCGTGGCCGTCGAGGGCCTTCTCGAGGCCCGGCACCAGGAAGTGGTAGCCGATGAGCGCGGTGACCGGCTCGTCAGGCTGGGTGCGGCCGACCACCTTGCCACTCTCGTCGGTTACGGTGAAGGCCACGGTGGCCACGGTGTTGCGGGAAATCTTCATGACGTTGTACCTGTTCTAAATGGTTGTAATAGCTTTGAAGGCTCAGATCTTGCCGTTGCCCTCGGCCCCTGCTGAAGGGGCGCCGGAGTTGCTGGCCACCTGGGGCTTCTCATGCGGGAAGCAGTCGGAGGCCCTGCCCTTGCCGTCAAGCGAGGTGCGGCTGCCGTCCGAGGTTGCCTCCAGCAGCGCGCACTTGTCCTTGTCTGGGTTGCCCGGCTTGGCGCGCAGCGTTATGGCAAAGCCGTCGTCGGCCGCCACGCTCCTGCCCTCGTAGTACTTGGAGACTTCAGGGGAGAATTTCCAGCTGCAGCCGACGAAGCCCTCGTTGACCGAGCCGCAGCCGCGGTAGTACTCGTCGGCCTCGTCGATCTCGCGGAAGGCCAGGGCGCGCACGCCCTCGGGGCTTGACGCATCCGTCTCGCCCTCATCCTTGGATGGAGCCGCCGCGCTGGCCTGAGCGGACGGCTTTTTCGCCGCCGCTCCATTGCCGCCTTCGTCCTGGGCTGCGAGCACGCAGCCGTAGGCGAGCATGCACGCTGCCAGCACCAGCAGGCAACACAGGCGGAAGACGCATATGCTCCCGTCCTCATTGCGCACCGAAAGGGCCCGCGAGAACTTGCGTGCCATCAGTCTCCATCCTCCTTGAGCGACAAAATCCGGTTTTTATACGGCATCGCGTACATGTAGCGCACGCGCGAGCGCAGCTCGGCCGGGCAGGCCGAGAGCCTGCGCTCGAAATTGGCGACCTGCTCGGCGCTGACTCCCTCGGCCTTGGCCGCGGCGAGCGCCGACGGGAAGATCTCATAATTGCGCCAGACGAAGCGGTCGATGATCGCCGCCAGCTGCTCGGCATCCTCGAACCCGCCATGGATGGGCTGTCCGGCCCTCACGCAGACGCGGCCCTTGTAGCCGCGGATCCCGCGCGTGATCGTGTCGATGTCCTCGAGGCTCTCCTTGTGATACTCGCCACCGTTGCGCTCGCGCTCGTAGAGCTCGCGCGCCTTGGCCTCGTCGTTGGGATCGTACTCGTAGGAGAGCGCGACCGGGACGATGTTGAGCGAGGACATGTACTCCCCGAAGCCCTGGCGCTTCTTGCGGCCGTTGAGGCCAATCATCTTGAGCACCGCGCTCTCGGTGCGGTCGTCGCCGTCCTTGGCGCGGCCCTCGCGCTGGGCGATCCACACCGAGTGGCCCTCGGAGATGGAAAGCCCGATGTACTCCGAGAGCTTGGTGAAGGCCACGAGCTTCTCGCGCGGGGACTTGAGCGAGCGCTTGACTAAGAAGCTCTTGTTCAAGCGCATGAGCGAGGTCGCAGCCGGGATCCTTAGCAGGTTGTCGCCGATGGCGATCCTCACGGTATCCAGGCCGTGGAGGTAGAGCGCCATGTCGATGAACGCCGGGTCTAGCGAGATGTCGCGGTGGTTTGAGATGAAGAGGTAGCCCTTGCCCTTCTCAAGCTTGTCAAAGCCCTCGTAGGTCACGCCGTCGGTGGTCGCCTTCGACACCTGGCCCATGAAGTCGGCCACGCGCTTTTGGAAGTCGGCAATGGTGTGGATCGAGGAGACCAGGCGTGAGAGGTAGCTCTTGACGAAAGGCGCGAAGAGGAATCCCAAACTCTTTGCGAGCACTGGATGGCGGAACCTCAGGATGCTGTCGATCACCGTCTTGTCGGTGACGATCTTCTGGAGCTCCTGCGGAACCTCGCTGTCGCGGCAGGGCCTGATGTCGTCGAATATGGGATCGTCGCTAGTCAGCGGGGCTGCCGCCGCCTTCGTGTCTGCCATGGTCGTAACTTCCGTTTTTGTCTTTATTGGTTTTCTGAAAAGCAACCCCCAATTCTAGCAGACAAGCCGCGCTAAGGCTGACCTGCGCAAAAGCCCGTGCCGCCAAGGCACGTCAAGGCCCCCGCAATTGCGGGGGCCTTGCGTCCTTTTCCCGGCCCTGGATCAATACGAGGGGATGTAAGGGGCGCGGTAGTTGTCGAAGTCCTGGAAGATCTGCGGCTCGGTCTTGCGCAGGTCCTCCATCATCTTGCGGGTGACCAGCGTCACGCCGCCTTCTGAGCGGTAGAAGCGCTTGGCGTCAAGCTCGGCGTTCTCGCCGATGATGAGCCCGCGCGGCACCTCGACGCCGCGGTCCAGGATCACCTTCGTGAGCCTGCAGCCGCGGTGGATAATGCAGAAGGGCAGGATCACCGACTCCGAGATGAAGCAGTTGGAGTGCAGCCTCACCGAGGTGAAGAGCACCGACTGGTTTATCGAGGAGCCCGAGATGATGCAGCCTGCCGAGCAGGTGGAGTTCCTCACGATCGAGGAGGTGCCGTTGATGTCCTGCACGAACTTCGCAGGCGGCTGCTGGGCCTGGTTGGTCCAAATAGGCCAGTTGCTGTCGTAGACGTCCAACTGAGGCTGGACCGAGGCGATGTCCATGTTCGCCTCCCAGTAGGCGTCGATGGTCCCGACGTCGCGCCAGTAGACGATGCTCTTGTTGCCGCGGTTGCGGATGCAGCTCTTGGAGAAGTCGTGGGCGTGCGCCAGGTGGTCGCGCACCATGGCCGGGATGATGTCCATGCCGAAGTCGCGGTGCGATCCCTTGGTGGCCGCGTCGCGGTCGAGCACTTGGTAGAGGAAGTCCGCGTCAAAGACGTAGATGCCCATCGAGGCGAGCGACATGTTCGGGTTGCCGGGCATCGCGGGCGGATCCTTGGGCTTCTCGACGAACTTGGTGATGAGGTTGTCGTCGTTGACCTCCATCACGCCGAGCGCGCTGGCCTGCTCCCTGGGAACCGGGATGCAGGCGACGGTGACCGGGGAGCCCATGCGGATGTGATCCATGACGAGGGCCGAGTAGTCCATCTTGTAGATGTGGTCGCCGGCCAGGATCAGCACGTACTTGGGCCTGTGGTCCTTGATGATGTCGATGTTCTGGTAGACGGCGTCGGCGGTGCCCTGGTACCAGTGCTCCTCGTCCACGCGCTGCTGGGCCGGGAGCAGGTCGATGAACTCGTTGAACTGGTTGCGCAGGAACGACCAGCCTGACTGCAGGTGGCGCAGCAGCGAGTGCGACTTGTACTGCGTGACCACGCCGATGCGCATGATCCCGGAGTTGACGCAGTTGGAGAGGGCGAAGTCGATGATCCTGTACTTGCCGCCGAAGTAGACGGCGGGCTTCGCCCTGTTGTCGGTCAGCATCTTCAGCCTGCTGCCCCTGCCGCCGGCCAAAACCAGCGCCATCGTTTGTTTAGCAACGTCGCGTGCGTTTTCCATAATATGCAACTCCCGGAAATATCTGCTTGATTGTTCTTGTAGAACGGCCGTCACCAGCTGATAACCGTCCAGGCGCGCCGCTGCGCATTGCAGGCGCGCGGCGCTATTCATGCAACTTCTGGTTAAATTATGAGATCCCTTGCAGCGCCGTTCCACCGCACCTTGGGCGGAATTGCGAGAGTGCGCAAATTATTCCCGGCCTTTTGCGCAAAACTGTGCGAGACACTCCAATTTGGCGGCCTTTGCGGCGGAATTGGGTGGAATGGAGCGCGCAGCGCCGCCCCGCCCTGGTTGGTATAATCGCCACCATGGGCTCCAGGGCGGCGCTGCCGCCCTGGGCGGGAGAGAAAACGATTCAAAGGCACAAACAAGAATGACTACCGGAATCATCGGCGCGATGGAGCCTGAGGTCGAGGACCTCGCCTCCAAGCTCAAGGGCCACACCGTCAAGGACATCGGCGGCTGCAAGTTCCATTGCGGGTCCCTCCAGGGCCGCGACGCAGTGGTGGTGCAGTGCGGCATCGGCAAGGTGGCCGCAGGCGCCATCACCGCCCTGCTCGTCTGCGCCGCTGGCGCCACCCGCGTCATCAACACCGGATGCGCCGGAGCGGTAAGCCCGGATCTGCGCATCGGCGACACCGTGTTCTCCTCCAAGGCCGCCTACCACGACGCCGACCTCACCCCCTTCGGCTACCCGATGGGCCAGATGGCGGGCCAGGAGCGCTTCTTCAACGCCGATCCAGAGCTCATGGCCAAGGCTGAGATCGCCGCAGGCAACCTCCCCGAGTTCAAGGACAGCGTGCGCCAGGGGCTCGTGGTCTCAGGCGACCAGTTCATCAACACCGCGCAAAAGCGCGAGGCGATCCGCGCCATCTACCCCGAGGCGATGGTCGCCGAGATGGAAGGCGCCGCGATAGCCCAGGTCTGCACCACGCTGCACGTGCCCTTCCTCATCATCAGGGCCGTGTCCGACGAGGCCTCCGAGGGCAACACTGCCAACTACGACGAGTTCATGCCCAAGGCCGCGGCCAGGAGCGCCAAGCTCGTCAGCGCGCTGGTGGCGCTGCTCTGATGGACGGCGCCTCCGCCGCGGTGGAGGAGCTTGGCTCGCAGATCTTGAGTTCCGACTTCCTGTCGGCTTTCTTCTCGCACCCCTCGGCCATCGCCTTCACCGCCGTCATCATCGAGCTTGCGATCCCGATCCCCGGCTCGTGCAGGGTGGGAGCGCTCGCGCCGATCTTCCGCGCGATGGGCCGCAAGGTCAACTTGCAGTCCAACACCAGCGCCCAGGGATACTTCGCAGGCGCCATGCTCGCCGCCGTGATAGTCGGAGCCGCGCTGGCTATCGTGCTGCTGCTCCATGCGCTCACTGGCTTCGACGCCATCCTCTCATTGGTGATCCTGCCCTTCCTCCTCGACTCGGGCAGCGCGGTGCGCTGCTCGCTGCGCACCCGCGCAGCTCTCAGGAAGGGGGACAAGGAGAAGGCCCGCGCCGAGCTCTCGCGCTTCTGCCAGCGCGACACCGATCGCCTCTCGCCGATGGGGATCTGCAAGGCTTCCTCCGAGTACGCCGCAGTCTCGATGACCGCCTCGTGGCTGGGGGTCATCGCCTGGTTCGAAGTCCTGGGGCTCGAGGGCGCCGTCGCGATGACGCTTGTAAACGCGCTTGCGCGCACCTTCCCAGCCAAGTTCCCCGAGTACCGCAGCTTCGGGCAGCCGATCCTGAGCATCTTCGAGGCGATGCTCGTGCTGCCCTGCTGCGTGCTCACGCTCCTGATGCCGCTCTCGCTCTCGCCGCGCCGCAGCTTCAAGCGCGCGATCCGCGGCGCCCTCGACTACCCGGATTCAACAACCGGCTACGCGATGGGCGCCCTGGGCGGCTGCGTGAACGTCTCGATGGGCGGCCCCCGCAGCTACCGCGGGCAAGTGGTGCGCTTCCCGCGCATAGGCGGCTTCGAGCAGCCTGGCGAGGATGCGGCGCTTGGGATCACCCGCCGCGCCTGCTTTGTAGGCGTGGCCTTCGCCACAGCCTGCATGGTGGTGCCGCTGGCGCTAGGGTGACTCCAAGGCAGGAAGCGCGAAGGGACCCGATCGGGTCCCTTCGCGCATCTGCTGCTCCTGCCTAGCGGATCTTCTTGTAGATGATCCCCGGGTGGCAGCGCATCATCTCAAACTGGTCGGCCACCCCCACCAAGGTCTCGGTCGAGCCCAGGATCAGGTAGCCGCCCTTGTTCAGGCACATCGCGAACTTGCGCAGGATCTGCGCCTTGACGTCGTTGTTGAAGTAGATGAGCACGTTGCGGCAGAAGATCACGTCAAAGCGCCCCATGAGGGCGTAGGAGCCCAGGAGGTTCATCTGGCGAAACTCGACCATGTGCTTGGCCCTGGGGTCTATCTGCATCAGTGCCGGGTTGTGCGTCGGCCTGAAGAACTTGGCGCGGCGCTCTGCCGACAGCCCCCTCGAGAGGGCATGCGCATCGTAGTATCCGGCGCGGCAGCGCGAGAGCATGTCGGTTGAAAGGTCGGTTGCGATGATCTGCACCTGCGAGGGATCGATGTGGACCATGTGGCCCAGCATCTCGAGCACGGTGATCGCAATCGAATAGGGCTCCTGGCCCGACGAGCAGGCCGAGGACCAGATCCTCACCGGATACTTGCCGCGCATAGCAAGCTCGGGGAGGATGATGTTCGAAAGGGCGAGGTATGGGTAGGTGTCGCGGAACCACAGCGTCTCGTTGGTGGTCATCGCGTTGAGCACCGCCTCGGACACCTTGTCGTCCCTGCCATCCATGCAGCGCGTGAGCAGCTCGTCGATGGAGCCGCAGCGGAAGGTGGAAAGGAGCGAGTTCAGGCGCGAGTTGACCAGGTACTGCTTGTTCTCGCCAAGCACGATCCCGCTCTTCTCCTGCAGGTAGGCCGCGAAGCGGTGGTACTGCATGTCGGAGACCGAACCTCCTCCCAAGGCGGCCCGGGCGCGGTTGGTCGCCGGCACCACGTCGGGGTTTCTTGAGATGAAGCCATGCCCGACCGAGGCGGTGACCGCGGCAGTCGGGCGGCCGATGGTGCTCAGGCGCTTTTCAATCGACGCCATGTCGCGCGGGGCGGACTGGGTCTTCAGCACCGGGCGGTGCGCTGCGGCATAGCGCTGCAGCGATGAAGCGGCTGAGGTTCCGGACGCCGCCGCGCCAGTTGAGGCGGATGCGGCCTTGTGGGTGCGCTCGTATTCAGCGTAGCGGCGCTTGAGCTCGTCGGCGGTGCGGTCGGACTGCTCGCGCCTTGAGGCGGAGCTGCCGAAGGAGCCCTGGGTGCGCGAGGCCAGGCGCTTTTGGCGGTCAAGCCTGCCTATGCCCGATCCCATGGCAGGCGGCAGCGGCGATTCGCTCCCGGCGCCGGCATGCGAGTCATCGCCGTCGGAACGGCCGTAGTAGTCGTCCTCGTCGTCGTCGCGCTTGCGCCTGAAAAAGGAGAAAAACATCGTTGTCCTACCTGCCTCTTGCCACCTTATGGCGGGATCTTAAACTATTTTTGCTGCTGGCTGTTGGCCTTGGCCAGGAGCTCCATGCCGTTGGTGCCCGAATCCATCAGGGTGAGGCCCTTCTTGACGGCCTTTGCCAACTCGTCCGGGTTGAACTTGGGGATGAAGTCGTTGGCGCCGGCCTTGCTCACCATCGAGATCTTGAACACGCCGGAGAGCGAGGTGTGCAGGATGATGTAGAGCCTTTCGAGCGAGGGATCGTTGCGGATGTTGGCGCACAGCGTGTAGCCGTCCATCTCCGGCATCTCGACGTCGGAGATCACGAGCTTGATCTTCGAGCAGATGTCGCCGGTCTCCTTGGCGATCTCGCGCAGCTTGTTGAGCGCCTTGAGGCCGTCGGTGCACTCGATGCACTCGATGCCGATCTGCTTGAGCGAGGCCTTGACCTGCTTGCGCGCCACCAGCGAGTCGTCGGCGATGAGGATGGTCACGTGCTCGTTCTTGCACTTCTCCTCGAACGAGGCGTCCTCGGTAACCGCATCGGAGAACTTGGTGCTCGCCGGGGAGATCTCCTCGAGGATCTTCTCGACGTCGAGGATCTCGACGAGCTCGTTGTCGATCTCGGTCACGGCGGTCATGTAGTTGCTGTGGCCGGCCCCCTTGGGCGGAGGGAGGATCTTGTTCCAGTTCATGTTGATGATGCGCTCGACCGATGAGACCAGGAAGGCCTGGGTGGAGCGGTTGTACTCGGCGATGATGATGAACGACTTGTCGATGTTCTTGGTCGGATTGCCGCCGATGGCCATCGCGAGATCGATGACCGAGAGGGTCTGGCCGCGGATGTGGGCCACGCCGATGACGAACTTCTGGAGTTTGGGCATGATGGTCAAGTGCGGGCATGGAAGCACCTCGCGGACCTTGAACACGTTGATCCCGTAGCGCTGCGACAGCCCGGACAGCCTGAAGAGCAGGAGCTCCATGCGGTTCTGGCCGACAATTTCAGTAAGCTCGTTGACCGAGTCCATTACACCGTTCATTTTCATTCTCCGAAATGCATGCTCCGGGGCGCCAGGCCCCTCATCACGCCCCCATGATAAGGCATGGCCGCAAGACAAGGCTAGGCAAATCAGCAAATACCCCCGCCAGATCACTAACTTTCACGCAAATTAAGCACACAATCCAATGTGCTAAACTCAGCTTGTCCCGGAACATGCCAGTCCGGGAGCGGGGGGATTCTTGAAAAGCACATCCTTGCTCATTGGGTTAACGGCAGCCGCAGCCTGCGCCTTTATGCCGGACTCTGCCCTGGCCACCAGCGCCGAGGCCGAGTTCCTGCGCACTGTGGCCGAGCAGTACGTGCTCGCGCAGTTTCCGCAGGGATTGCAGGACGGCGCGAAGATCGACGTCAAGGCCGCCAGGCTTGACGAGCGCCGCGACTACGGAGGCAAGTGCGAAGGCTACCTCACCGCCGAGCTCCAGGGCAGCCGCATCACCAGATCCTCGCAGGTCAAGATCACCTGCGCAAAGCCTGGCGCAGGCTACACCATCTACGTCCCGGTGACCGTCAGGAGGTTGATCCCCTCGATCACCGCCGCAACGAGCCTCCCGCGCGCCACCGTCATCGGCCCAGGCATGCTCAAGGAGGACTACGTGGACGAGTCCACGAACTCCCAGGCGGCCATAAACGACGCCAAGGCCCTGGAAGGCGCCAAGCTCAAGCGCGACATCCGGCAGGGCGAGCAGATCCGCAACGGCGACATCTGCATGGTCTGCCGCGGCGATCCGGTGAACATCGAGGCCGTGACCTCGAACCTCTCGCTCAAGGCCCAGGGCGAGGCCCTGACCGACGGCAATCTCAACGACCAGGTCCAGGTCCGCAACTCCAAGTCAAAGAAGGTCATCACCGCGACGGTCACGGCCTCGGGCACAGTCAGGGTGCTGCTCTAGCAGGCGCAGCCCCCTAAGGCTCAATGGACGCAATCGCAGCGCCCATTGAGCCTTGCAAAGCGCTAAAGCTTCCCCCGCCCCTTCCGATACCCAGCTTGATGCGGGAAAAGCCCCGCATGTGCGGCCATCTTATGGATCATTGAAGCTTTTTTCAGGATGCGATGAAACGCGAAAAAAAAGGCTTAAGAAAAACCCGCACGGTACGTTAATAAAAGTGAGCAAAGAAAAACGCCGCCACAAACACGTTAAACTATAAAGGCGGAAAGACTTATGGAGAGGACTCCGGGGGGCCTTAAATGGCAATAGATGCACTCAGCAACCGCGCGGGAAACGCGCTGGCACAGGCGCGCAACACGGAAAGCGCCAAAGCTGGAAGCAACCAGGCATCGACTTCAAGAGTGGCTGCGGAAAACACCCGCGCAGCCGCCTATGCGAGATCGACTGGCGCTGCAATCGCCCCGGAAGCCTCTTCAAGGGCCGATGCGGTCGTGCTGACCGATTCGGCCAAGGCCCTCACCAAGGCCACCGAGAAGGCCAAGGCCTCCGACGGCATGGATCAGGGCAAGATCGAAAAGCTCAAGGCCGCGATCAAGGACGGTAGCTACAAGATCAATTTCGATTCGGTCGCCTCAAAGATGATCGATTCGGAGGATGAGCTGAACTCGATCTTCGGCTGACATCCGAAGTTTCCATGGGAAGGGCTGCAGCGGGGCAGGAGCCGCTGCCGCCCTTCTTGTCTTTGAAAACAAAAAGGCAAGGCGGGGCGGCAGCGCCGCCCCGAGTCTCAATCTTGCGCCACATCCTCCCCCTGCCCGTCCTGCTGCGCAGCCTCCGCGCCCTGGGGCCGGGCCTCGTCATCCTGGCCTGCGCACTCCTGCGTGCCATCCTGGGCTTCCGCATCATCCCGGGCCTCGGTTCCGTCCCCGGCCTCGCCATCACCGCCATCCCCGTTCCTGCCATGGCGCGGGGCGCTCTTGCCCATGGCGCCGAAGCCGTCCTGGCCGTCGTTCCCGAAGATGTCGGCGCAAAGCCTTGCGACATACTCGCGCTCGGTGTCGGGTAGCCTGAGCGAATAGCCAGTCTCGATGGCCCGGTGCACCGGCAGGTGCGGGCAGGCGTGCTTGAGCGAGGCGATGCGCAGGAGCACGCGAGTCGAGAAGGGCGCCGAGAGCGCCGCCCCGTTCTGGTCTGATCCCGCGTGGCGCAGCTCGCCTGCCAGGCGCACCAGGTTTGCAGCCAGTTCCTCGTCAAGCCCCGGGCAGGCGGTCGAGACGATCGCCGTCTCGGTGCGCGCGTCCGGGTAGCCTATCTCAACGAACCTGAAGCGGTCGAGGAAGGCCTGGTTCAAAACGCGCGCGCCGCTGTAGAAGCCCATCGCGTCGCCAAGGCCCTTGGTGTTGGCCGTGGCGATGACGCGGAAGCCCGGGGCCGGGACGACGAGCTCGCCGCAGTTCTGGGTGATCACGAGGGGCTTGCCCTCGAGCACGTCGTTGAGCGCCGCCAGATCCGAAGGCGGCATCAGGTCTATCTCGTTGAGGATGAGGATCTCGCCCTGGCGCATCGCCCGCACCAGCGGGCCGTACTCGTATACGAGCTCGCCGCGCCTGAGCGCGGCGTGGCCTATGAGGTCGGCGCTCTCGCTCTTGCCGCAAAGCGTGAGCTGCTCGACGCCCCACCCGAGCCTCGCGGCCACCTGCAGCGCCATCGTGGTCTTGCCGCACCCGGAGGGGCCTGAGACGTAGAGGCAGTCGTGGAGCGGGCAGGCCAGGTAGAGCAGCACCTGGTTCAGAAAGGGCAGCGGGAACACGTAGCTGCGGTCGATGGCCGGGATGCGGGAGCGGTCCTGCCCTCCTGGAACCTCGATCTCCCTCACGCACAGCCGCTTTGACGTGAAGATCCGGTCAAGGGAGACTTTCGGCATGGCCATCCCCCTCTTGCGGCGCGTCGCCAGGCCACACCGGATCGATGGCCGTGGCGTCTATCTCGGTCACCCTGCCCGCCCCGTAGCCTGCGCGCATGCGGTAGCGGATCATGCCGGTCACGAAGACCATGCTGCCAGGGGAGACGAAGGCCTCGCTCCTGCTTGCAAGGTCCGATCCTCCGCCGTCGCGGGCCACCACGCTGTGGTACTCGCATCTGCCGCTGCCGGGCGTCATGGTCATGAGTTCAAAGCAGAGGAGCCTCCCCTGCCTGGTTGTGAAGCTCCGGATGCGGCAGTCAGGAGGGACCGTGCCGCAAAGGAGCGCTTTGTTGAGAGATTGCATGCTGTCCTCCTTAAGACGGCATGCATCGTACAAAAGGGCGGAAAACCGCGTCTCCGGTTTTCCGCCCTTTGTACAGCGCCCTTTAGGATCAGCAAGTTGCCTTGATCAGGCCTCGATGGAGAGCCTCACCGGCCCGCTGGCGCGGGTCCTGCCCTTGTCGGTGTACGTGAGGTTCATCGTGCTCTTGTCGCGGGTGCTCATGAGCACCGAGGAGAGCCTCATCGTCGCGTTGAGGTTGAGGTTGATGAGCCTGCCGTTGATGGTGTTGAGCCTCTTGCAGCGCAAGAGCGCGGCCTTGATCGCATCGACCCGGCCCTTGTAGATGGTCTGGAGCATCGCAGCCTGGGGGTTTAGGCGGATGCGCTGATCGTTGCCCTGGAGCGTGATCATCAGCGAGGACTTGCGCGCCGAGATCGCATTCAAGGTGTCGAGATCGCGGTGCCTTAACGCGACATGCTCGTTTTGAAGGAGCTCCTCAAGCTCGGTCAGGAGGCCTTCCTGATCCTTTAGGCACAACACGACCGGACGGGCCTTCACTGCGGCCTGGGAGAACTGCTGGGCGCTCATCATAATGCCCCCCTGATGTCGTAGAGGTCGTAGATCACCTTGGTGTCGAGCTCAAGCTCGGTGGCATAGGTGTCTCCAAGCGGGTACTGCCTGATGACGCGCGCGCCATGGACGTAGCCCTCCACTTCCGAGCGCACGCTGTCGCGCGCCTGGCTGGTGTTGCCGGCAAGCGTGGTCGAGGCCTTGAGGTACAGGCCGTTGACCTGCTCGGTGAGCTCACGGTATGCCTCGACCTTCGAGGCGCGCATGGCCATGATCTCGCGCTCGTCCTCGGTCCGTCCGGGCTGCCTTGAGATCACCGCGTAGCCGGTGGCGTGGAGCACCGGGAACTCGTCGGGGCGGTGCACCCCGGTGTCGGTGTAGGCGATGTCGCGGGTGAACGACGTGCTCGAGAGCATCTGGCAGCCGCCAAGCGAGAGCGCCATCGCGAAGACTGCGGCGGAGGCCGCTGAGAGCTTCAGGAAATCCTTGATCATCTGCGCTGCCTCCTCAATTGTCCTCGATGCGCTGGTACTGGCTCTGGTCGTGCACGTCGCGCACCAGCTTGCCCTGGTAGCGGTAGGTGTCCGCCGGATAAATGACGCTGCCCTTGCCCGACATCGATCCGTGGCCGTGGATGAACTGCTCGTAGTTGCCAGTCGAGGTGGCGGCGGTGCTGGCCCCTGAGGGGTAGTACTGCTCGTTGAACGACTGGTCGTGCCAGAGCTTCTGGCGGGCCTGGCGCTCCTCGGAGGTCTCGTGCAGCATCTGCTTGCCGGTGCGCGGATTGTTGCCGCTGTAGGTGGCGCCTGAAGCCGAGGTGCCGGCGGAATAGTAGCTGCCGCCTGCAGCCGGTGCCGCGCCGGTGCCTGAATAGGTCACGGTGTCCTTCATCGCGGTGCCGTGCGCTCCGGTGACGGTGCGCTCCTGGGCGCCGCCTGCGGGGATGTAGGAGTAGTAGGAGAGCACGCCCTCGAACGAGCAGTTCCTGTCGGCGGTGCGGTAGCAGTAAGGCAGGTTCTTGTAGGGGACGAAGCCGGTTGCAGAGCCCATGACCTGCGAGGTGCGCATGTCGATGATCCTGCCTGAGAGCACCACGCCGCGCTCGTTGCGGCTGATGGTGCCGGCGAGCACATGGCGGATGCGCGCCTGCGAGGCCAGCTTCCTCCAGTCGCGCGAGAACACCATCTCGCCGTCCTTTGAAACGGAGATGCTGCCGGTGGTCTTGAACTCGACGACCGGGATCCCGCGGCGGTCGAGCTCGTGGATGAAGAACTCCCCCAGCTGCCTGCCAAGCGATCCCGCGTTCTCATAGGTGTCCGTGTCGGTGAACGACGTCACGGCCACGCGCGGATAGCTGGGCTTCTTCGCCCTCAGGTTGCCCTTCTCGTCGGCGGCCTCGCGCTCCTGCGCCTGGAGATCCGCCCCCAGGGTCTTGGCGAGCGTGTCCGCCATCTGCGAGGCGACCTTGCTCACCTCCATGCCCGGCTGCGAGTAGACGTCATCAGAGCCCATCTTCCTGCCGTCCGGGGCAGGATTTGCCGAGCAGCCCGCCAGGGCTGCCATGGCGGCGGCAACTGCCGCCGCAGCCATCAAATGCTTCATCCTGAACCTCTGCACCTGCTTTGCTCTTATAATTTTTTCTGCCTGCGGCGCCATCTGCGCGCCGCCATGCTGTTTTCGGTATGGATAATGCAAATTCGGTGCCAGATACAATTTTCTGACACTCCCATGGAGATGGACATGCACATTTCATCCAAAGCTATGCTCAAGGCGCTGCTGTGCGCCTGCGCCGCCCTGGCCTCGGGCCAGGCGGCGGCCAAGTGGTACACGGTGACCGGCACCGCGCCGATCATGGACTCGGTGTCGCAGGCGCGCGACGAGGCGGTCAACGACGCCATCCGCAACGCCATGCTGGAGGCAGGCGCCCAGGTGAGCATCGTCTCGGACTTCAAGGGAGGGGTGCTGCAGCACAACTCCATGAGCGTCCAATCCTCGGTGCCGGTGCGCCGGGTGGTCGTGACCGAGGAGCAGAAGACCGCGGGACGTGTGAGCGTCACCGTCAAGGTGCTGCTCGACGACGAGCACCAGCGCACCTGCGCGGCCTCGAGGCTGCGCAAGAGCGTGGTGCCCCTCGCCTTCTCCTACCGCGATCAGAACGCCTACCAGGGCAGCGCCGGGGTTGAGAGCTTGAACCAGGAGATAAGCGCCGACGTCTACCAGGCCCTCTCCAAGTCCCCGGCCCTCGCGGTGCGCCCGCCGGTCAGCGCGACGCTGCAGGGCACCGGCTACGGCAGCGCCCCCGGCGGGGAGCTGCGCGATGAACTCATAGGCTTGGGCCGCCAGAACCAGGCGGGCTTCATCGTCACCGGCACCATCGACTCGGCCGCCGCATCGGACGCCGGCAGCGGGGTGCTCGACAAGCTCTTCTACCAGAGGACCAGGAGCATCAGCTTCTCGGTCACGGTCTACGACGCCCGCAACGGCTCGCAGATCTTCACGCAGAACTACCAGGCAGTGGCCGACTGGCCGTTCAAGCAGGGCGAGTTCATCGACCTGAGATCCGAGCAGTTCAAGGGCTCGGCCTACGGCACCAGGGTCCACCAGCTCACCGAGCGCGCGGCCTCGGACATCATAGGCGCGCTCCAGTGCCGCATGCCCTCGGCCTCGATCATCGACCTGGACAACGACGGCTTCATCATCGACCTGGGATCCGAGAACGGGATCCAGCCTGGCATGAAGTTCACCATCGGCCAGACCTCGGAGACCGTGGCCCCCGACGGCGGGACCTACGGGCGCATGGACAAGGCCCGCGGGATCTACGTGGTGGACAAGGTCTATCCGACCAGCGCAAGGCTCAAGCCCGCCGATCTCAACGACAACCTGCTCAACGTGCGCGTGAACGATCAGGTGGAGATGGCCGAGTAAGCCCTGGCGTGGCGGGGAATTTTCCTCCGGGTGTTGCCCGCGCCCCGCCCCGCGGATATAATGTTGCCCGTTGACCCCATAGTTAAATGGATATAACGAGCCCCTCCTAAGGGCTAGTTGTAGGTTCGATTCCTACTAGGGTCGCCATTTTAGCAAATGGTTCTTGAAGCCTGATGAGGGCTTTGCAAAAGAAGAGTTGCAATCAGCAGCTCTTTTTTTGTTTTTGAATCAAAGTGTTCAAAAGGTCCGCTCCCTTGGATCCGCCCCCGCCGCCCTCACCTGCCGCCTGCGTTTGCGTTGCCCATGTCCCGCGCTTTGACTTAGAATTAGCAATGCGAAGAATTTGCCGGAGACTGCCAATGAACATATCAGATGCCGACACCAGGCTTTCAGTCAACAAGGTGATGTACGGCGAGGTGCACGCCTACAGCTCGAACGATGCTTCGGTGCAGAGCCTGAACCTTCTGGCCAGGCTCACCGTGGTGGCAGTCGACGAGAAGAAGCCCAACGGCGGCACCGTCAAGTTCCGCATCGATATCAGCCCGGATCCCGACTTCAGCGGATCGCGCTGCCAGTTCGACATCCCGCAGCTCGAGATCCCGATGAAGATCTACAACGAGCACCCCGACTATTTCGAGTTCCGCATCTCCTCTGAGCAGATGAAGCGCAGCTTCACCTTCAAGATCCGCAAGTACGAGAAGCCCTCCCCGCGCGCCTGGCAGGCCGTCGATGCGGCAAAGGCGCTCAACGACGAGGTGATCTCAAAGGGAGAGCCCGGCAAGTAGCCCGTCATGGGGCTGGACAGGAAGGGGAGGCGCGGCGCCTCCCCTTCCTCGTTCCACCATTGATATCCCGACTGGCCTAGCGCCTGGCCTCGCCCGATCTGTCGTAGAGCAGGCTGCGCATCCTCTCGGCCGCCTGCGGATAGCGCTTGAGGTAGACGAACTTCACGCGGTCGGCGTAGGCCTTGAACTGCGTGAGGTCGGGGGAGTTCAGGGTGACCGAGCTGTTGCGGCGCAACCTGCCCAGCACCACGTGCGCGCACTCCTCGTTGTAGTCGTTGAGGAAGGCCTCGGCCTCCGCGGCCGCATCGCGCAGAACCTCCTGGTACTCAGGAGGCAGGGCCTCGAACTTCTGCTGGGAGACCAGCACGGCATAGCCGCCGCGCGCCATGGAGAGCAGCGAGGCATAGCGCATGTGCGCATAGGCCTGGTTCTTGGCGGCAAGGCCGTTTAGCGGCGTCAACATCCCGTCGATGAGCCCGCGCCTGAGGGCGTCTATGGCCGAATCCATCGGCATCACCACCGGGTTGGCGCCCATCGAGGCGAGGTACTCCGAAAGCGGACCTGCGACCGGCAGCCAGATGTTCTGGCCGCGCAGATCCTCGGGACGGCCGACCGGGTGGTCGCGCATCAGGAGCTCAAGGTAGTCCGAGTACCAGATGCCCAGGGTGATGATCCTGGTGTCGTCATCGGAGATCCTGCGGCAAAGCTCCCTGCCTGCCGGTCTTAGTGCCGTGAGCTCGCCGTAGTCGTGCTGCGAGAAGAAGTAGGGCAGGCACATGACGCGCACCCAGGGGATGAAATTCCCGATGATCTCCAACGGGACCACCGTGATGTCCTCGGTGTTGACGACCACCTGCACGAGGCAGTCCGAGGAGGAGAGGCCGCCGTAGCTCATGCGGCGGCTGATGGTGAACTTGCCGCCGGTGCGCTTTGAGACCAGATCGGCCATGTAGTCGAGCGCAAAGCTCATCGGCTTGTAGGGCGACGCCTCCACGACGCTCCTGAGGTTCACCTGCGGCAGGGCCTCCTGCCCCTCATCGCCTGCGCAGGCTGCAGATGAGAGGAGGAGCGCGGCTGCCGCCGCGATTCCTGCAAGCGCGGACTTGAGCTTCATCCCGGGATGATCATCCCTTCGTCGCGCATCTTGGCGATCTTGTAGCGCAGCGTCCTGGGGCTGATGCCCAGCTTCTCGGAGACCATCTGGCGGTTGCCGCGGAACTCGATGAGCGCGTCGAGGATTATCTGGTACTCCTGCTGCTTGAGCTCGCCGCCCAGGCCCGAGGGGATCTTCTGATCCCGCACCGGATCCGAGGCTGCTGCCTCGGCTTCCTGATCCTGGCGCTGCTCGAGTACCGGGGCGGCGCCTGAGGAAGCCTCGCGGCCTGAGAGCGCGGCGTCGAGCCCGGCCTCGTCGAAGATCACGCTCTCAGGGCCGATGCCCTTGCCGCCTGAGAGGATCAGCGCGCGCTGCATGACGTTGTCAAGCTCGCGCACATTCCCAGGCCACGCGTATGCCTCAAGCTTCCTGGAGGCCTCGGGGCTGATCTCGGGGATCGCCATCTGGTTGTCAGAGGCGTGCTTGCCAAGAAGGAACCTGGCGATCGGCAGTATGTCGAGCGGACGGTCCTTCAGGGCCTTCCAGTGCAGCGGAAAGACGTTCAGGCGGTAGTAGAGATCCTCGCGGAACTTGTGCTCGGCCACGGCCTGCTTCAAGTCGCGGTTAGAGGTGGCGATGACCCTGACGTCAAGCTCGATGGTCTTGCGCGAGCCCAGGCGCTCGACCTCGCGCTCCTGGAGCACGCGCAGGAGCTTTGCCTGCAGCGAGAGATCCATCTCGGTTATCTCGTCGAGCAGTATGGTCCCGCCCTGGGCCTGCTCGAACTTGCCCGGGCAGGCCTGAACGGCGCCGGTGAAGGCGCCCTTCTCGTAGCCAAAGAGCGTCGATTCGAGCATGGTGTCGGGGATGGCCGCGCAGTTGATGGCGACGAAGGGCCCCGAGGCGCGGGGGGACTTGTCGTGAATGTAGCGCGAGAGGATCTCCTTGCCAGAGCCCGATGGGCCGGTGACCATCACGGTCGCGTCGGTGACCGCGACCTTGGCGGCGAGCTTCAGAAGCTCGCCGGTTGACGGATCCTTCCAGACAGGCTCCCCCGAGGCCACGCGCTTTACCGGCACGTAGCGGGAGACCTGGTTTAGGAGCACCTCGGGGGCAAAGGGCTTTGCCAGGTAGTCCACCGCGCCGTCACGCATCGCCTCGACGGCGCCGTTGATATTGGCGTAGGCCGTCATCAGCAGCACCGGGATCCCGGGGTATTTCTCGTGGATGTTGAGCAGGAGCTTATGGCCGTTCATCCCGTCCATCTGGACGTCGGTGATGACCATGTCGGCATGGCGCCTTGAGAGCACCTCCAGGGCTTCCTCGCCGGAGCCTGCCTCGATGCAGGCGTACCCGGTGAGCATCAGCGTGTCGCAGATCGCCTCCCGCAGCTCGCTGTCGTCGTCAACAATTAGGATCTGGCTCTGGTTGCGGTTCATCTCCTGGCACCCGTTTTTGTTCAGGCGGCGCTGCCCTGCGCCGCTACCTCAGAGGGGGAGGGGGATTCCTCCCTGTCGTATTCGGGAATGCACAGCGAGAACACCACGTTGAATCCGGGAGCTGACGAGAGCGTCAGGCGGCCGTGATGGACCCTGGCCACCGCTTCGGCCACTGCCAGCCCCAGGCCGGTGCCGTTGCTCTTGGTGGTGAAGAACGGCTCGCAGATCCTGCTGCGGATGTCATCGGGGATCGCCGGGCCGTCGTTGGCCACGGAGATGGCGATCTCGCCGTTTTCCTTTTTAAAGGAGATCTTAACCTTTTTGGCCCCTGCTTCAACGGCGTTGGCCACAAGATTTGAAACGGCGCCGGAGAGCGCGGTCACGTTGCCCAGGATTGGCATCGGCCGGTCGCCGATGTCGGTCATGAGCTCGGCGCCGCCGCGCTCGATGACGCCCTGCACGCTCTGGGTCACCTGCGAGGCCAGGTCCACGGCGTCCATCTTCGCGACAGTCTGCTCGCCTGAGCGGGCGTACATCAATATGTCGCTGACCTGGGCCTCGAGCGCCTCAAGGCGCGACATCAGCTTCTTCTGGAAGAGCGCGCGCGCCGTGGGCGGGAGCTTGGGGCTGCCCATGTTCGCCGCATAGAGGATCGCCGCCGAAAGCGGAGTCCTGATCTGGTGGGCCAGCGAGGCTGCCATCTGGCCCAGCGACGAGAGGCGCTCCATGTGGCGGATCTTGTCCTGGAGCGTGCGGGTGACCGTGAGATCGTTCATCTGCACTAGCTGGCCGTGGGAGAGCGGCTTAGTGAGAACCTGCAGCCGCCTGCCGGCGCGGGTTGAGATCTCCTGTCCGTCGTCGCGGCGGGGCTGGAAGGACGCCTCGATGACCTCGTACCACTTGCGTCCCTCGAGCGTCTCCTGGCCCAGCATGTCCAGCGCGCTCGCGTTGGCGCGGCGCACCACGCCGTGCTCGTCGAGGATGACTATCGCCGACGGGGTCTTGGAGAAGACCTCGCTTAAAAGCTCAAACTCGCTCTGACTTACTTGTTCCATAAAGCCTCCAGCCTTTTAGCCTGACCTGAGGATACAACATCCGTGCCAAGACAATTTAATTTCGTTTTTTCAGCAAGTTGGGAGCGTGATCGGGGTTGCGCGGAAGATTTGGGGATGCTCTGTCAAAAAGACGGCGCACCCGCCGGAGACTTCCCCGGCGGGTGCGCCGCCTTAAAGGATGAGGCTTCAATCAGTACTGCATGCTTTCCGCGCCGCTGCGCTTGATGAACGATTCTATGCGGCGGAACTCGTCGCGATCGCGCGCCACCGCTCGTGCAAAGAGCGAGAGAGCCATGTAGAGGATCTCGCCCCAGAGGCCCATGAGCAGGCAGAGGCTGTCGCTGCTAAAGCCTGCAAGCAGCCCGTATGGAGGGACGATGAGCAGCAGCGCCGTTGCAAAGATGGCAAATGACACCAAAAGATCATGCACTTTCAAAATAAGTTCCTTGCGCATTCCGAGCCTCTCCGTTTTTTATTTTGGATTTGATGCGGCGGTCTTTTGCCGCCTGTCCTCATCCAAGCAAGAGGCATGCCATTTTCTGGAAGAGAGGCTTGCGCATGCCGCGCAAGGGGCGTGCCGTTTTGGAAGTTGCGAAGGCTTTGGGATTTTACCTGGTGATTTGGTCTTATGAAAACAAATGGCGCGCAAGGCATGGGGCCTTGCGCGCCTTCAAAACTGCCTTCTGCCGCCTTAGGGCTTTGGCTGCCTGCACTCCATCAGAAGCGCGTAGTCGCGCGCGGCCTCGAAGTGCATTTTGAGGATCTGGAGCGCAGCCCAGGCCAGGGCCTCGATTAAGAGCGCCACTGCGAGGCAGATGCTCTGAGGGCAGAAGCCTGCCAGGATCCCCATCGGCGGGACTATGAGCAAGAGCGCCGTGACTGCTGCTGCGGCGATGTCGGCGCTCTCAAGCGCAAAGACGAGCTTGGTGCTGCTTTGGTTCATGCGATGTTCCTCCACGTCGGGGAGAACTTCCTCCCCGCACCTTCATATCGCCGCATTCGGGGGACCCTTTAGCAGGAACTTTAGGAATTTTAATAAAAAATTTGCTAAAGGAATTTGAGTTTCTGCCGTTAAGCACAGCCCCGAAGGGCCTGCGTTAGCCGGCCTTCCTGAGGGTCAGCACGGTGATCTCAGGCGGGGTGAGGATGCGGCAGGAGAAGCCGTTCCAGATCCCGGTGCCGTCGCTCACGTAGAGGTAGCGGCTGCCGCGGCTGTAGAGCCCGCGCACGAAGCCTGCGTTGGCGCCTGCGACGACCTGGCGCAGGATCGGCATCATGCCGCCGTGGGTGTGGCCTGAGAGCTGGAGATCGGCATCGTTCCCTTCTGCGATGAAGAACGCAGGCTCGTGGGAGAGCATGAGCCTGAAGGCGCCATTGACGCCGCCTGCGAACACCTCGGAGGGCTCGGGCAGCTCCCCGCCCATGCGGCCTGCCGCCGGATCAGGGATCCCGCCCACCTCGAGCACGGCGCTGCCGCGGCGCACGTCGCGATGGTCGTTGAAGAGCATCCGGACGCCCTGCTTCTCAAGGTGCTCCGTCCACTGCCTCATGCCGTAGTAGTACTCGTGGTTGCCGGTGACCCCGAACACCCCGTCGCGGGACTTGAGGGAGGCTAGCGGGAGCACGCTGTCGCCTGACTGGGCGACGCTGCCGTCGATGAAGTCGCCGGTGATCGCGACGAGATCTGGCTTGAGCGAGTTTGCGATCCCGACGACATCGCTGACCCAGGCGCGCTTGTGCAGCGGGCCTGCGTGCAGATCGCTCATCTGCACGATGCGGTAACCGTCGAGATCTGAAGGCAGGTTCGCATACCGGACTTCGACCTCGTTGACAGAGGGCAGCCTCACGGCCTCATAGACGCCGTAGGCCGAGAGCAGGCCGCAGGCGGCAGCGAGCACGAGGCGCTGGGCGTCGGCTGTGCCGGGCAGGCGCACATTGAGCTTTGCGAGCCTTAGGATCTTGAGCGCGATGAGCAAGAGGTCGCGGATCACCAGCGCAAGCGCGAGCACCACGGAATAGACGTAGAGGAACTCGAAGCCCACGACCACCGGCACGGGCAGCTCAGGCAGGAAGAGCGTGCCGCTTGACCAGGAGTAGATCTGGTACTTGGCGCAGGCGACGAGGACCAGGGCGGCCAGGGCTGCCCTGACCTTGATTCCGGCGCAGCGCAGCGGGAGCACGAAGCGCAGCAGCAGCACTGCGAGCAGCAGCGCGGAGGCGATGTTGAGGATCATGGATTGTACCTAAGTCAGTCCCTGGACTTGGCTAGCTCGCCCTTAAGCGTGTCGAGGAACACCTGCGCAGGCTGCGAGAGCGCTGAGTTCCTGCGCCAGGCCAGGCGGTTGGTGACCCTGAGCTCGGGGTCAAACGGCACGAAGACCAGCCCGGTGCTCTGGGTATTGACGAGGCCGTCGAAGCCTATGACCGCCCCCAGGCCCTCCTTGGCCATCTCGGCTGAGTTGTAGATGAGGTTGAAAGTCGCGGCGAAGTTCAAGCTGCCCCATTGGTCCCCGAACCACTTGGAGATGGTGTCGCGGCTGCTGGGCTGGCCCGATACCAGCACCGGGATCCCCTTGAAGTCCGCTGGCTTCACGGCCTTGAGCGAGGCGAGCGGGCTGTCATGGCGCACGTAGGCACCCCAGTAGTTCTTGAAGGGCATCTCGAGCGTCTCGTACTCGCGCATGTCGGCCTCGACGCAGAAGAGTCCGAAGTCGAGCACGCCCTTCTCAAGCCCCTCGCGCACCTCGCAGGCATCCGCCGAGTGGAAGTTGAAGTCCACCTTCGGGTGCTTCTCCCTGACGATGCTGCAGGCGCGCCCGATGTCCCTGACGGCCTGGGTCTCGGCAAGCCCCATGTAGACGGTGCCCGCGATCTCGGATTGTGCCGAGAGCTCCTGGCAGGTCTTTTCGGCCAGCGCCAGCAACTCCTCGGCGCGGCGCCTCAGGATCAGCCCCTTGGGGGTGAGGGTGATGCAGCGGCTGCGCGAGCCGCGGATGAAGAGCTGGGTTCCGAACTCTGTTTCAAGATCCTTGAGCTGCCTCGAGAGAGTGGGCTGGGTGACCTTGAGCTTCTCGGCTGCGGTGGTGATGCACTCCTCGTGCGCCACCGTGACGAAATACTTGAGAACGCGCAGATCCATTTGGTTCCCCTGAATTTAAAAATACTTTATAGCATTATATGCTTATAAAGCATATTTTAAAAGCTTGAATCCCGCACAGGAACCTGCTTTAGCCATCTTAGCCCGAATACGCCAAGGGGGCGGCAAAGCCGCCCCCTTGCAAGGCTTGCGCAGCGATCAGCCGCAGAACACCCTGGCGTTGCGGAACACGCGCATCCAGGGGCTGTCCTCGCCCCACTCGTCCGGGTGCCAGGAGTTGGACACCGTGCGCATCACGCGCTCGGGGTGCGGCATCAGGATGGTGAAGCGGCCGTCGGCAGTGGTCACCGAGGTGATGCCCGCAGGCGAGCCGTTGGGGTTGAGCGGGTACTTGGAGGCGACATTGCCGTCATGGTCGATGTAGCGCACCGCCACGATCCCCTGCTCCTCGGCAGCCTTGAGCTGGGCGTCGCTCTCAAACTCCGCCCTGCCCTCGCCGTGGGAGACCACGATCGGGAGCATCGCCCCCTCCATGCCCCTGAAGAGCACCGAGGGGCTCTTCTCGATCCTGACCTCCACGAAGCGCGCCTCGAAGCGCTCGGAGAGGTTGGTGACGAAGCGCGGCCAGTTCTCGGCGCCCGGGATGAGCGGGCGCAGCGCGGCCATCATCTGGCAGCCGTTGCACACGCCAAGCGCGAAGGTGTCGGTGCGGTTGAAGAACTTCTCGAACTCCCCGCGGCCCTTCGGGCTGAACAGGATGCTCTTGGCCCAGCCCTCGCCGGCGCCCAGGACGTCGCCGTAGGAGAAGCCGCCGCAGGCTGCGAAGCCCTTGAACTGATCAAGCCCCACCGCGCCTGAGAGGATGTCGCTCATGTGGACGTCAATGCACTCGAAGCCGGCGCGATCGAAGGCCGCAGCCATCTCGGCCTCGGAGTTGACACCCTCGTCGCGGAGGATCGCGATGCGCGGACGCTCGCCGCGGGCGATGAACGGCGCGGCGACGTCCTCCTTCGGGTCGAACGGCAGCTTGACGAACAGCCCTCGGTCGGAGTCGTCGGATTTGGCGTCGAACTCCTCCTTGGCGCACTGCGGGTTGTCGCGCAGCGCCTGCATGTGGTAGGTCGTCTCGGCCCAGATCCTGCGGAAGTGGGAGCGCGGCTCGCTGATGACGTCGCTGCCGTCGCGCGTGAAGACTATGCGGTCCTCGGAGTTGATGGTGCCGATGTCGAACGAGCAGTTGGCAAGGCCGTGGCCCGAGAGGATGTTCATGATGGTCTCGGCGTCGTCGGTGCGCACCTGCATCACCGCGCCGGGCTCCTCGTTGAACATCACCGCGAGGTTGTCCTGCCCCAGCTGCTCGATGGCGACGGTGGCACCGCAGTGGCCGGCGAAGCACATCTCGGCGATGGTCACGAAGAGGCCGCCGTCGGAGATGTCGTGGTAGGCGAGGATCTTGCCGCGCTCGTTTAAGAACTGCACGGAGTCGAACAGCCCCTTGAGGCGCGCAGGCTGGTCGAGGTTCGCCGGAACCGCGCCCAGCTGGCGGTAGACCTGGCACAGCGCGCTGCCGCCCAGGCGGTTGGCGCGGTCGCCCAGGTCGACGTAGATGAGCCTGGTGTCGCCATGATCGGTGCGCAGCTGCGGGGTCAGGGTCTTGCGGATGTCCTCGACGCGCGCGAACGCGGAGACGACGAGCGACACCGGCGAGGTCACCGCCTTCTCGCCCTCGGAGTCGGTCCAGGTGGTCCTCATGGACATGGAGTCCTTGCCCACCGGGGTGGCGATGCCAAGCTGCGGGCAGATCTCCATGCCCAGCGTCTTCACGGCCTCGTAGAGCCCGGCGTCATCGCCCGGGTGGCCGTTGGGGGCCATCCAGTTTGCCGAGAGCTTGACGCGGTTGAGCTCGCCGATGTCGGCAGCGGCGATGTTGGTCACGGCCTCGGCGATGGCCAGGCGCACCGAGGCGGCGTGGTCGAGCAGCGCCACCTGCGGGCGCTCGCCGATGGCGCCGGCCTCGCCGTGGTAGCTGTCGTAGGACGCGGCGGTCACGCCGACGTCGGCCACCGGCACCTGCCAGGGGCCGACCATCTGGTCGCGGGCGACCAGGCCCGTGACCGAGCGGTCGCCGATGGTGACGAGGAAGGTCTTCTCGGCGACGCACGGGAGCCTCAGCACGCGCTCGCAGGCGTCGAGCACGTCGATCCCCGAGGTGTCAAAGGGCTTGGAGTGCTGCTTGGCGCTCTTGACGTTCTTGTGCATGCGCGGCGGCTTGCCAAGGAGGATGTCAAGCGGCAGATCGATGGGGGTGTTGCCGAAGTAGCTGTCGTGGAGCACGACGCGGCGCTCCTTGGTCGCAGTTCCGATGATCGCGTACTGCGCCCTCTCGCGCCTGCAGAAGTCCTCGAAGACCTTGAGGCGGTCGGGCATCACGGCGAGCACGTAGCGCTCCTGCGACTCGTTGCACCAGATCTGCAGCGGGCTCATGCCCGGCTCGTCGTTGGGCACCTTGCGCAGCTCGAAGTCGCCGCCCACGCCGCCGTCGGCGACCAGCTCGGGCATCGCGTTGGAGAGCCCGCCCGCGCCGACGTCGTGGATGAACATGATCGGGTTCTGATCGCCAAGCTCCCAGCAGGCGTCGATGACCTCCTGGCAGCGGCGCTGCATCTCAGGGTTGCCGCGCTGCACCGAGGCGAAGTCGAGGCTCTCGGAGGACGAGCCCGAGTTCATCGAGGAGGCGGCGCCGCCGCCCAATCCGATGTTCATCGCAGGGCCGCCCAGGACGATGAGCTTGGCGCCCGGGTCGATGTGGTCCTTGTGGATGTGCTCGCGGCGGATGTTGCCCCAGCCGCCTGCCAGCATGATCGGCTTGTGGTAGCCGCGGATCTCGCGTCCGTTGAAGGAGTCGACCTCCTCCTCGTAGGTCCTGAAGTAGCCCGCGATGTTCGGGCGGCCGAACTCGTTGTTGAACGAGGCCGCGCCCAGCGGGCCCTCGATCATGATGTCAAGCGCCGAGGCCAGGCGGCCGGGCTTGCCGAAGTCGTGCTCCCAGGGCTGCACGGCGCCTGGGATCATGAGGTTTGAAACGGTGAAGCCGCAGATGCCGGCCTTGGGCTTGGAGCCGATGCCGGTGGCGCCCTCGTCGCGGATCTCGCCGCCGGAGCCGGTCGCCGCGCCCGGGAACGGGGAGATCGCGGTCGGGTGGTTGTGGGTCTCGACCTTCATGAGGATCGGCATGTCCTCGACGTGGTAGGCGTACTCGTGGTCGGGGTTTGCGAAGAACCTGCCGGCCTTGGAGCCCTCCATCACGGCGGCGTTGTCCTTGTAGGCCGAGAGCACGTAGTCGGGGGTCTGCTCGGTGGAGTTGCGCACCATCTTGAACAGCGAGCGCTCCATCTTCTTGCCGTCGATGGTCCAGTCGGCGTTGAAGACCTTGTGGCGGCAGTGCTCGGAGTTCATCTGCGCGAACATGTACAGCTCGACGTCAGTAGGATCGCGCCCCAGGTCCTTGAAGGAGTCCATGAGGTACTCCATCTCAGGCTCGGAGAGCGCCAATCCCAGCTCGACGTTGGCCTTGCGGATGGCGTCCATGCCGCCCGTGGTCAGGGGCACGGTCTTGAACGGGGCTGGCTCCTGCTTGGCAAAGAGCTTCTCGGCGCCCTGCTCGTCGGAGAGCACGCTCTCCATCATGCGGTCGTGGATGAGCGGGATGATCTTCTTGCGCTCGTCATCGGTGAAGCTGCCGCCGCCCTGCTTCTGGATGCGGTACTCGATGCCGCGCTCGATGCGGCGGATCATCGAGAGGCCGCAGTTGCGGGCGATGTCGGTGGCCTTGGAGGCCCAGGGGGAGATGGTGCCGATGCGCGGGATCACGAGGAAGTAGTCGCCGCTTCCGTCCTTTCCATCATCGCGGGGCCCGTAGGCCAGGAGCTTCTCGAGCACCTCGAGGTCGTGCCCCTTGACCTCGGAGGACGAGTCGACGAGGTGCACGTAGCGGGTCGAAATGGACGAGGCATTGATGCCAGCGCCGGACAGCGCCTTCAAGAGCTTGGAAATGCGGAAATCGGAGAGAGCGCGAGAACCACGCAAAACTTTCATAGATACCTCCGGCGCGCGGCCTTAGGCATGCCGCAAGACCGCGCCCGTGCATGAGACCGGGAACAAGTGACAGCCATGCTGTGGCGGCGCCGCCGGGCGCCGCCCAGGCCGCGTCTGCTATAATGCCGGCGCGCCCTCTAAGCAGGCGGTGCCATTTTAGCACAGGCCCCGCCGCAGGCACTTGACGCTCAAGGACCGACCACCCTTCTTGGAGCGTTGTCCCATCAAAGGTTTCAATAGAGACGATAGGGAGTAGAGCAAATGAAAAGATCAGCGCACACCCTGCACCGCATGACCGCCTTGAACCGCACCCGCAGGCGCCGCATCTTCATGAAGGAAGTGAGGCAGCGCCGCCAGGCCCGCCGCGGGGTCTTCTTCCTCTACGAGGAAGGCCGCGACTGAGCGCAAGGCCCGGTCAAACAAGCAAAGCGCGCCATGCCGGATCCACGATCCGGCATTGTCTTGCCTGAAGCCTTCCCTCAAATCCGGCGTCACCAGTCTTCAAAAATCCGGCACTTGACATCCTCCCCTCTCTAAAGAGAGGGGATTCCTACCGATCTCTTAGGAGATCTTCGGCGGGTTCCTCTTGCTGACCACCAATGTGATTCACTTGGGAGGCGAGCCGGGCAAGTCCTGCCCTTAGTATGTTGCGCGCGGCGTTCA